>NZ_AQOK01000289.1:0-5206 GCF_000364645.1 Xanthomonas sp. SHU 308
ATGCAAGCGCTCTCCCAGCTGAGCTATGGCCCCACGTGCTGCGAGGAGCGGAATATTAACGATCGTGATTGGCACACGCAAGCGTTTTTTTGCGGAACGTTCGCGACGCCGCACACGCCCTCGCCACGACCGGCTGCATCCGCGCGCGCGCCTGCATTGCGCGACGTCTGCGCCTCACGTCCAACGATGGAGGCGACCCGCGGAACTCGCCGCACACGGTACCAACGCGCCTCCGCAGTCCTCCGCCACTCGTGTCGATGATTGCCGATATCGGCACAACGGGTGGATTTGCGCGCCCCTTGCGCGGTCGGCAGGAGCCGAATGCTTCACCACGTGTGACGCACATATAGAGATGTGCTCGGGAAGTACCCATGGCCACTGCCATTCCCCCGCCTCCTCCAACGACGGCAAATGCAGATGCGCTGGCGGCGCGGCCGAACTGTCGGCTATACTCCGCGGCCGCGCCGAAGTGGCGGAATCGGTAGACGCAGCGGACTCAAAATCCGCCGCCCTTAAAAGCGTGTGGGTTCGAGTCCCACCTTCGGCACCAGGACTGACGGCAGCTTCGGCTGCCGTTTGTTTTTTGTGCGACCGCCGCGGCGCACGTCGACGTCGACGTCGATCACAGGTAAACGCTTCATCTTCCTGCGCCCGTTTGTCTAGGCGGTGGCAGTGACGGTCCCGCTATACTTTCCGTTCCCAAACCTTAACGAGCAAGCGATGTCGGCATTGCGGGGCCTGCGTATCCTGGTGGTCGAGAACGACGAAATGAACGCCACGCTGCTGGAGTTGCAGCTTGCCCAGGCCGGTGCCGAGGTGGTCGGCATCGCCGCATCCGTGCAGCAGGCCCTTGCGCTGATCGACAGCGAGCGCCCGGACCGGGCGGTGCTCGACTTCCGCCTCTCCGCCGGCGAGACCAGCGAACCGGTCGCCCGGGCGCTGAACGAGCGTGGCACCCCCTTCGTACTCGCCACCGGCGTGGCCGCCGACGCGCTCCCTCCCGGTTTCGCCGCCGGCGTGGTGCTGACCAAGCCCTACCTGTCCGAGCAGCTGATCAAGGCCTTGCAGGACGCTCACGCCAAGACGACCGCACGCCCCTGAGAATCCTCGGTCGTAAGCCCGCCGCCTGGCGGGAACGCTTCGAGGAACTCCGCCATCAACGTCAAGGACTGTTCGCCGCCTCCTGTCCGGTTTCCCGCCGGCAGCGCCACGGGGGCCTTGCTGCGCGCCATCGATTGGCGTGAGCACGAACTGGGCCCGATGGAGCACTGGCCGCGGAGCCTGCTCACGGCGCTGTCGATCTGCCTGAACTCGCGGTTCCCGATGGCGGTGCGCTGGGGCGAGCGCCAGTTCAACCTGTACAACGACGCCTACGTGCCGATCCTCGGGTTGCGACACCCGCAAGGGTTCGCGCGGCCGATGGAAGAGGTATGGCCGGACGTCTGGCCCGAGGTGCGGGCGCAGGCCGACCAGGTGATGGCCAGCGGCGAATCGACCTGGAACGAACATATTCCGTTGACGATGATGCGCAACGGCTACGGCGAGCAGGTGTATTTCACCTTCTCCTACAGCCCGCTGTTCGACGACGAAGGCCGCATCGCCGGCGTGCTGTGCGTGTGCACCGAGGACACGGCGCGGATCACCCTGGCGCGCGAACGCGACACGCTGCTGAAGGCGCTGGACGCGCAACGTGCGCAGATGGCCGATGCCTTCGAGCAGTCGCCGGCGGCGCTGGCGATCCTGCGCGGCCCGGATTACGTGATCGAGACCGTCAACCGGCGCTACCAGCAACTGGTCGGACCGCGCGAGGTGGTCGGCCGGCCGCTGACCGAGGCCATCCCCGAAATCCAGCATCAGGGCGTCATCGGCCTGCTCGACAACGTCCGCACCAGCGGCGTGCCGTTTATCGACGAGTCGATGACCTTCCAGCTGTGCCGTAGTCCGCACGAAGCGACCTCGGACACCACGCTGGAATGCGTGTACCAGCCGATGCACGACGCCGAGGGCCGGGTCAGCGGAATCTTGGTGCATGGCATCGACCGCACCGAACAGGCGCGCGCGCAGGCGCACGACAGCTTCCTGCTGATGCTCGAGGACACCCTGCAGAACCTGCACAGCACCGAAGCCATCTGCGAGACCGGCGCCGCCCTGCTCGGCCAGCACCTCGGCGCCAATCGCTGCGCCTACGCGATCGTCGAGGCCGACGAGGACGAGTTCGACGTGCGCGCCGACTACGTCGACGGCGCCTCGCACCTGACCGGGCGCTCGCGCTTCAGCGATTTCGGCAGCGACCTGCTGGACTGCATGCGCGAAAACCGGCCGTGGGTGGTGCAGGACACCGAGACCCACCAGCCGCCGATGCGTCTGGACGACCAGAACTACCGTCGCCTGGGCATGCGCGCCGTGCTGACGGCACCGCTGCACAAGGCCGGCCGCCTGGTGGCCGCGATCGGCGTGCACCACGCCCAGCCGCGCGTGTGGACCTCGGCCGAGATCGAGCTGGTGCGGCTGGTGGCGGCGCGCTGCTGGGAATCGATGCAACGCGCGGGCGCGCAAAGCGCACTGGCCAGCAGTGCCGCGCGCCTGAGCGAACTGGCCGATGCGATGCCGCAGATCGTGTTCACCGCCATGCCCGACGGCCACGTCGACTACTTCAACCGCCGCTGGTACGAGTACACCGGGCTGCCGGTCGGCGAGGCCGGGTACGACAGCTGGCGCCATGTGCACACCGAGGAAGGCCTGGCGCGGGTGATGGAGGTGTGGCCGGAAGCGCTGCGCAGCGGCAAGCCGTACGAGATCGAGTACCCGCTGCGCCGCCACGACGGCGAATACCGCTGGCATCTCGGCCGCGCCCTGCCGATCCGCGACGACAGCGGCCGCATCGTGCGCTGGATCGGCACCAATACCGACATCCACGACCGCCGTCTGGTCGAGCAGCGCCTGCAGGAAAGCGAACTGCGCTTCCGCCAGCTGTGCGACAACGCACCGGTGATGATCTGGATGTCCAATGCCGACGGCGACTGCGAATACATCAGCCGCCAGTGGTATCTGTTCACCGGGCAGAGCGAGCAGGAGGCGCTGGGCAGCGGCTGGCAGGAAATGATCCATGCCGACGACCTGGCCACGGTCGGCCGCACCCTCGCGCGCGCCTGTGCCGACCGCCGCGCCTACACCGTGGAATACCGCCTGCGCCGCCACGACGGCGAGTACCGCTGGTGCGTGGACACCGCCACGCCGCGCTTCAGTTCGTCCGGCCAGTTCCTGGGCTTCATCGGCTCGCTGCTGGACATCGCCGAGCGCAAGCGCATCGAGAATGCCACCACCGCCGAGCGCGCGGCGCTGGAGATGATCACCACCGGCAAGCCGCTGAGCACGGTGCTGGAGGCGATCGCGCGCGGCATCGAGTCGCAGAGCGATGTCGGCCTGCGCTGCACCATCATGCTGGTCGACGAGCACCGCCAGTGCCTGCTGGAAGGCGCCGCGCCGAGCATGCCGCCCGCCTTCCGCAAGGCGGTGCAGCGCCTGCCGATCGACCCCAACACCGGCTGCTGCGGGCGCGCCGCCTACCTGCGCCGGCAGGTGCTGTGCAGCGACGTGCGGGTGAACCCGCATTGGCAGGCGTATCTGGCGACCGCCCTGGAGGCGGACATCGTCGCCTGCTGCTCGACGCCGATCCTGGCCAGCGATGGCGAAGTGCTGGGCGTAGTCGCGCTGTACTACCCGTTCGTGCACTACCCCAACCCGCACGAACAGGATCTTGCGCGCTCCGCCTCGCACCTGGCCGGCATCATCATCGAGCGCCGCGGCACCGACCTGCGCCTGCAGCAACTGCTCGCCGCCGAGCAGAGCGCGCGCAGCGAGGCCGAACGCGCCAGCCGCATGAAGGACGAGTTCCTGGCCACGCTCAGCCACGAGCTGCGCACGCCGCTCAACGCGATCCTGGGCTGGTCGCGGCTGATGCAGGACGATGCGGTGCGCGAGAAGGACCTGAGCAAGGGCCTGGAGGTGATCGAGCGCAGCGCGCATTCGCAGGCGCAGATCATCGACGACCTGTTGGACATGAGCGCCATCCTGTCCGGCAAGGTCCGCCTGGAGGCCGGCGAGCTGGACCTGCGCGCACTGCTCAGCGAGACCATCGATGCGGCGCGCCCCGGCGCGCAGAACAAGGGCATCGACATCGTGCTGGTCGCCGACGAAGCGACCGCCCTGCCCTATCTGGGCGATCGGGTGCGGCTGCAGCAGGTGCTGACCAACCTGATCGGCAACGCCATCAAGTTCACCCCCAGCGCCGGCACGGTCACGGTGACCCTGGACAGCACCAGCACCCACGTCCGCATCGCCGTCGGCGATACCGGCATCGGCATCGACCCGGCGTTCCTGCCGCACGTGTTCGACCGCTTCCGCCAGGCCGACGCGAGCAGCACGCGCAGCGCTGGCGGCCTCGGCCTGGGCCTGGCGATCGCCAAGCAGCTGGCCGAACTGCACCAGGGACAGTTGTCGGTCAGCAGCGACGGCGTCGGCCTCGGCGCGACCTTCACCCTGCTACTGCCGCGCAACGACGTGCAGAGCCTGGATCCGATCCGCCGTGGCAACGATACCGCCCTGTCCGGCGGCATGCTGCGGCGCGACGGCATTCGCCTGGATGGCGTACGCGTGCTGGTGGTGGACGACGACATGGATTCGCGGGGCGTCACCCAGCGCTTCCTGCAGGAAGCCGGTGCCGTGGTCGAGGCCGCGGTCTGCGCCGACGATGCCGAAGCGCTGCTGCGCGAACGGCCCTATGCGCTGCTGGTCAGCGACGTCGGCATGCCGCGCCGCGACGGCCACAGCCTGATCCGCAGCATCCGCGCCCGTGGTGCCGGCGCAGCCAGCCGCATCCCGGCCATCGCGCTGACCGCCTACGTGCGCAGCGAGGATCGCGCGCTGGCCCTGGAGGCCGGCTTCGACGCGCACCTGGGCAAGCCGGTGGATCCGGTCAAGCTGCTCGGGCTGGCCGCATCGCTGGTGGCGCCGGCACCGGCCGCGCTCGCCACCGACCAGAGCCAACGCGCCGAATCGGCCTGAGTCGGCGCTGCGCGGCCGCACCGTGCGGCCGGCACTGGATGCATCGGCGCAGGCGCGCCGGCTCTCCCGGAACCTCAGCTGCGCTTGGCGCGCGCGAACGCGTCGGCCAGCGCGCTGTTGACCGGCGCCGCGGCAGCCGGCC
>NZ_AQOK01000290.1:0-1376 GCF_000364645.1 Xanthomonas sp. SHU 308
CAGCGGCAGCGCCAGCGCCGCGACGGCCGCGGCGGCGGGCAGGGCGACGGCGACGACCGCGGCCGTCGGCAGGGTGGTAAGGGGCATCCGGTTCTGGGACATGACGGCGATTCCTGGTTGATGGCGTGACGTAGGAATGACGGCAGGCGATGCGGCGGTTCAGGCCGCCAGCGATTCGGTGCCGGGTTGCAACTGGCCGATGAGCGACGGCACGTCCAGGATCAGGGCGACCCCCCCGCTGCCGAGGATGCTGGAGCCGCTGATGCCCTTGACCTGGGCGAAGACCTTGGAGAGCGGCTTGATCACGGTCTGCCACTCGCCGAGCAGGGTGTCGACCACCAGGCCGAAACGCTGCGAGCCCTGGCGGATCACCACGATGCTCTCGCGCGCCGGCGGCGCGCCGGCGATGGCGAACAGCGAGCGCAGGCGCACGTAGGGCAGCACGTTGCCGCGCAGGTCGATGTACTCGCTCTGGTAGTTCGGCGCGAACTCCACGCATTCCTCGACCACGTCCAGCGGCACCACGAACACCGACTTGCCGACCCCGACCTGGAAGCCGTTGATGATCGCCAGGGTCAGCGGCAGCCGCACCGAGATGGTGGTGCCGACGTCCTGCTGGCTGCTGATGTCGACGCTGCCACGCAGCGCGGCGATGTTGCGCTTGACCACGTCCATGCCGACGCCGCGGCCGGACAGGTTGGTGACCTTCTCGGCGGTGGAGAAGCCCGGCTCGAAGATCAGCGCGAACACCTCGCGGTCGGAGAGCTGGCGGCCGGGTTCGATCAGGCCGCGTTCCAGCGCCTTGGCCAGGATCCGGTCGCGGTTGAGGCCGCCGCCGTCGTCGCTGATCTGGATGACGATGCTGCCGGAATCGTGGAAGGCGTTGAGCCGCACCGTGCCGCGCACCGGCTTGCCGCGCGCCTGGCGCACCTCGGCCGGTTCGATGCCGTGATCCATGGCGTTGCGCACCAGGTGGGTCAGCGGATCGGCGATCTTCTCCACCACCGACTTGTCCAGCTCGGTGTCCTCGCCATTGACTACCAGCGCGATGTCCTTGCCCAGTTCGCGGGCCACGTCGTGGACCACGCGGTGGAAGCGGCTGAAGGTGCCGCCAATCTTGACCATGCGCAGCTGCAGCGCGCTTTCGCGCACCTCTTCGACCAGCCCGGCGAGGATCGAGGTGGACTCCAGCAACTGCGCATCGCCGGTGCGCTGCGCGTTGGCGCCGGTGCTGGCGACCGCGATGATCAGCTCGCCGACCAGGTCGATCATGCGGTCGAGCTTGTCGGCGTCGACGCGGATCGAGCCGCCTTCGCCGCGCGCGCCGGCGGCCTTGGCGGGGCCGGCATTGGCGGCGGGGGCCGCTGCCGCGGCCG
>NZ_AQOK01000291.1:0-2673 GCF_000364645.1 Xanthomonas sp. SHU 308
CACCGCCAGGTAGGCCGGGGTGGCGGCCGGCGCCGGGGCCGGCGTGCGGTCCGAGGGCGCGCATGCGGCCAGCAGCAGGCTCAGCAGGGGCGCGGCGGCGAACGCTTTCATGGTGCGGGATTCCGTGAGGGCAGGGGCGAGGGCGGCGCGTTGACGCGGCGGTCGTCGAGGATGCGGCCGTCCTCCATCGACAGCACGCGGTCGGCATGGCGGATCAGGCGCGGGTCGTGGCTCACGCACAGCACCATGGTGTTGTGGCGGCGCGCGATGCGGTGCAGTAGGTCGATCACGATCTGGCCGTTGCCGGCGTCCAGCGCGCTGGTGGGTTCGTCGGCAAACAGCAGCGCCGGGTGCTTGGCCAGCGCGCGGGCGATCGCCACGCGCTGCTTCTCGCCGCCGGACAGTTCGGCCGGGCGCAGGTGCTGGCGGTGGGCGATGCCGACCTCGGCCAGCGCCTCCTCCGCACGGCTGCGCACTTCGGCCGGGGCCAGGCCCATGTACTGCAGCGGCAGCCGCACCTGGTCCAGCGCGCACAGCGCCGGGAACAGGTTGAAGCCCTGGAAGATGAAGCCGGTGTGGCGTAGCCGGAACTGCTCCAGCGCGGTGGCGCCGAGCGCACCCAGCTCTTCGCCCAGCGCCAGCACCTGGCCGGCGTCGGCGCGCTGCAGGCCGCTGAGGATCGACAGCAGGGTGCTCTTGCCGCAGCCCGACGGGCCGGAGATCAGGGTCAGCTCGCCCGGCCACACCTGCAGTTCCACGTCGCGCAGCACCGGCGTGCGCAGGCTGCCGGAGACGAAGCTCTTGCACAGTCCGCTGCCGCTGAGGGTGGCGGCGGCCGGATGCAGCGCGGCGGGGGCGACGATGCGGCTCATCGCAGCAGCAACGCCGGATCGGCGCGGCGCAGGCCGCGCAGCGCGGCCAGGGCCGAGACCACGGTCAGCAGCATCACCGCACACACGCACAGGCCCCAGCCGCTGGCGTTGAACGCCACCGGCACGTCGTGCGCGCGGGCCAGCGCGACCAGCGCCGCGCCCAGCGCACTGGCGCCGATCAGGCCCAGCGCACCGACCCAGGCGGCCTGTTCCAGCACCACCCAGCGCAGGTTGCGCATGCTCACGCCCAGCGCGTTGAGCGTGGCGTACTCGCGCGCGGCGCCGAGCACGGTGCCGAGCAGGGTCTGGCTGGTGATGGCCACGCCGACCAGCAGCACGATGCCGCCGAGGAACAGCACGCCGGAGCCGGCGCCGGTGTCGAACATCCAGAACAGGATGCTGCGCCGGGCGAAATCGTCGGCGCTCCAGGCTTCCACGCGCGGCCGCGTGACCGCGCTGTCGATCGCCTGCGCCACCGCCTGCGGGTCGGCGCCGGGGCGCAGCCTGGCCACCATGTAGGTCGGCCAGTCCGGATGCGCAGTGTCGCTGTTGAGCGCGCGCGCGGTGTCCAGCGAGGCGAGCACGTTGACCCCGCCGAGCGCGCGCAGGCCGCGGCCGACCCCGATCACCCGCACGCGATGACCATTGATGCGCGCGCTGCTGCCGACGCCGACGCCGAGCTTGTCCAGTTCCGCGCGGTCCACCACCACGGTGTCCGGTTCGCGCAGCGCCGCGCGCAGGGCGGGGCTGAGCAGACGGGAGAACATCAGCCCGCCGTCGCGGGTGTCGATGCCGGAGATGTAGACCGACACCGCGCCGGTGTCGCCGGGGCCGCGCCAGTCGCCGTCGAACCAGATGAACGGCTCGACCTGCGCCACCCGCGGGTCCAGGTACAGCGGCGCGGCCGCGTCCGGATCGATGGCGCGGCCCTGGTCCACGCTCTGCGTGCCGGGATAGCCCAGCCACAGGTCGGCGTCGGAGCCGGACACATAGACGCTGGCGCTGCCGAAGATGCCCAGCACCAGTGCGGTCTGCAGCAGCAGCAACAGGCTGGCGAAGCCCACCGACACCACCACCGGCAGGAAGCGGCGCCACTCGTAGCGCAGGGTCTGGCGGGCCAGCGCGACCATCAGGGCTGCGCGCCTTCGTGGTTGCTGACGGCGCCTGTGCCGGGGATCGGCGCAGTGGCGCTGCCCAGTGCGGTGTGCAGGGCGACGTAGGCCAGGTCGCGCTGGCGCTGCGCTTCCAGCAGTTCCAGGGCGGCCTGGTCGCGCGCGGCCTGCTGCGTGGCCACGTCCAGGTCGCTGCCCAGGCCCAGCCGCCGGCGCTGCTGCGCGACCTCGCTGGCCTGCTGCTGTGCCTGCAGCACCTGCTGCTGGGTTTCGACGTTGCGCCGCTGCTGTTCCAGTGCGGTCAGCGCGTCCTCGACCTCGTTGACTGCCTCCAGCACGGTCTGGCGGTAGGCCAGGGTGGCCGCTTCCAGCAGGTCGCCGCGCGCCTTGGCCTTGGCATGGCGGATGCCCCAGTCGAACAGCGGAATGTCGATCACCGGGCCGAACGAGGCGATGCCGTGGGTGGCGGTGCGGCGATGGCTCAGCAGGGTGGTCGACCAGCGGATCGAACCGCCCAGGCCGATGCTGCCGTACTGATCGGCGCGGGCCAGATCCAACGCGCCGGCCGCGCTCAGCACCTCGGCTTCGCGCGTGGCGATGTCCGGGCGCCGGCGCAGCAGGTCGGCCGGGACGCTGTCGACCGCGGCGATCTGCAACGCCGTCGGCGCGGCGCTGGCCGCGGCCGTGCA
>NZ_AQOK01000292.1:0-2234 GCF_000364645.1 Xanthomonas sp. SHU 308
CGGATAAGGCACCGTTCCTTGCCTTGCCTTCTGATCGCCTAATGGATCGATGCGATCAAAAGCCTGCGCATTCTTGAAATAGCGATATGGGAAGAGCAGCAAACGTGATGCCCCGCTCTTTCGGGTGACAAGGGTCGGCGGAGAGAGCGCAGTTTCGTCCTCCACTGTGTGTGTAGGGACTTCATACTCAAGCGGATCTTCGGTGAAGCGCACGCGTGTACTGTCATCATCCAGGTCCGCGTAGCGCTGAAGGAACGTAGCGAAGTCCTGGGACGGGCAAGCACCACGCGAATCCGTCCCTGCCTGCACATCGGCTTTATGGCCCGCAGCCGAATCGGCGAAAGCGGAAGACGCGCACCCTGAAAGCAGCACGCAAAGCGACAGCAAGGGCGCGACCCGTACCTTCCAGTCGTGTTGCCATGCTTTCATCTTGGCTCCTTGTCGATCCGTCCGGTGGCAGCATAGCGACTATCCTGCCACCGGACGATGGGCTTCATCCAGGCCGCGCACGTCTCCCGGACCATCCTCGACCACTGACACCACCTACTCCCAGACTGCACCGAGGTCTGGGTCATAACCGCCTAACTCGCCCCAGCCATATTGCGATCAATGCAGCCACTCGCCACCGGTGGACTGCGCACCCGGCTCCAGCACATAGACAGCCCGCGCTTCGCGCACACGGTTGGACGACGGTTCGCGCAGCGGCTGGCGTGCGATCTGCAGCAGCAGTTCACGCACGTCGTTGGCTGCGGCACATAGCGCGCTGCCCACCTCCGGCAGCGTCTGGCCGGCACGCTCGGCCGCATCGCCGGCCGCCACCATCTGGGCATTGGCCAAGACGGTGTCAGCCAGCTGAGTGAGCCTGTCGATCTGCTGCTGCGTCACACGGAACGTGCCGCTGCCGGCATACGTTGCTGCCTGGACAGTGGCATCGGGCCAGGAGCCGCGCGTTATGTCCGTCCGCTGGGCGGGATAGGACAGCGCGTCCAGCACCAGGTCCACTTGTTCGGCCAACAGTTCCAGGCAGAGCGCCAGTTCGCCCATGCGCACCTTTGGTTCGGCGGCGCGCTCCTCGGCCTGCGTGCGCGGCTGTGCCAGCCGGGCCAGGAAGCGCACGTGGTCGCGCAGCTTCGCCAGCCGGAACTGGCTGTCCTCCGGCAGGAAATAGCCGGGCATGTCTTCGTCGTCCAAACGGTCGTGCGCCATCGTTGCCTCCTCGTTCCATGAAGGGGTCCGACCGCCACGCATGGCGGACGGGAAGTCGGGAGGTTCGAAACCGCACACAGCCGGCGGGCGTATTTCCCCGAAGGGTGTTGTATTAGCCGCCCTCCCGACGCAGGCATCGCGTCGGCTTGCGCCCGAGTATCAGGCACAAAAAACCCACCGGTTTGTCGGAGGTGGGTACCGCTGTGTGGGGAGTTTCGACGCTCCTTGATGTAGAGATTGCTACCAGGGACCTTTTCTGTCAATAGTCTGCTATCTAATCGAATCGCATAGAATGATAGAAAGGTCATTGGGCATTCCAAGCCTGTTTCCGACCAAAGCTATGCCAAGAGACAATCAAGAGTCCAAAAGGAAATAGTGATGTACAAGAGCGAAGTTTACGGCGCCTTTTCCGATCTCACACTAGACAATAATGGGCAGGCTAGAAAAATTATTCAAACCGCACACGCATTACATCAAGACGCCATTGACGAGTATCCAAACTTATACTCAAATTCTGAAGCCAGAAGCAGGGCGTCCATAGCAACAATTATTCAAAATCTCTCGCCATTGATAATAATGCTTGGCGAAGTATCAAATCGAACAGTATTTCGCGAACTCGACATTATTCTCGAACGTTTTAAGGTCACAAAGGTTGCATTGCCTGAGCTCAGCAGAGCGCTTAACTTTGGGGAAATAGCATTCCAGAGGTTCGCAGACGCTTACGACTCATACTCCACCCAAGGAAGATCTGCATCCTCTGTCGCAGGCCTGTTAGGACCAGCTAGCGACGTCGTTCGCTTCCAGAATTTTGCAGATGCGATGCGTGAATCATTCGAAAAGTACAAGGACCCAACCTACGCACATGATGGTACCACTGTCATTCAGGTCGACGGCGCTCGAGCGCTCGTCGACTTCTCGCTATACATAAGGACAATTGCCATTCTTGCGGACGCCGCTACTACCGCTGTTGCACCTGATGATAATAATCCATTCCCAGTGATTACAATATCAGATATTGAAACTGGCTC
>NZ_AQOK01000293.1:0-9918 GCF_000364645.1 Xanthomonas sp. SHU 308
CGTCGCCGCGGCTGCCGGACGGCCCGCCACTGCCGCTGCCCAGCAGCGAACTGCGTCCGGCGGCGCTGCCGCCCAGTAGCGTGTTGCGCCCGCTGCCGGTATCGCCGCCAGCGTGCTCGCCTGCGTTTTCGCCGCTGGCCGACGCGGCCGGCACCTCGCCCTGCAACGGCGCCGGCAGCAGGTTGGCGTAGTCCACCGGCGCATCCAGCGGGAACGGCTTGTACTCGTAGATGTCGAAGCCCAGTTCGCGCAGGTTGCGGCGCTTGTACTTGTAGGACAGTGCATACACCACCGGGTTGTCGGTGGCGGCCAGGCTGTTGGTGGCCACCACCACGCGCGGTGGCGGGGTGCGCTTGCGCAGGTCGCGGAAGATCTCCTGCGCGGGGTCCGACAGCACCAGGTACGGCGTCTGCAGGATGATCTCCTGGCGTGCGTCGGCGATCAGCCGGTCGAGCTTGGGCGCGGTGGAGATGGCCTTGGGGCCGTGTTCGCGGCGGTGCTTCTGCGGCAGGTCGGCGACGTAGTCCACATGCTTGACCGGCAACGCCGGCAGCACGAAGGCGTTCTCCACGAAGGCCGGATCGGACGCCTCCTCGCTGACCCGCTGCACCCGCTCCGGGCGCAGGAACTGCGCCGGCGGCATCGCCGGCACGCCCTGGCGCAGCAGCAGCTTGCCGACGTCGTTGAGCCGCGCCACCGGCACGCTGCGCCGGGCCGCCCAGTAGGCGTCGAAGTTGGCGGCCATCGACCGCGCCACCGGGCCGGCGACCAGCACGTCGCGGTCGCGGAAGTTGTACTCGGCGTCCCAGTCGAAATAGTCGTCCTGGTAGTTGCGCCCGCCGACCACGCCGATCGCATCGTCGATCACCAGCAGCTTGTTGTGCATGCGCTGGTTGAAGCGGCGGAAGCAGCACAGCACGCTGGCGGCGTAGTGGAAGTAGTTGGGCTTGGCCAGGCCGAAGGTGGGGTTGTAGATGCGCAGCGAGAAGTTCTCGTGCGCGCCGGCCAGCGCGCCGAGGATTTGCAGGTCGGAGATCGCCGAGAGCTGGTCGATCAGCACGCGCACCTGCACGCCGCGCCGCGCCGCGGCCAGCAGTTCGTCCATCACCAGCCGCGCGCTGTCGTCCTTGTCGAAGATGTAGGTCTGCAGGTCGATGCTGCGGCTGGCGCTGCGGATCAGGTTGACCCGCGCCACCAGCGCCTCTTCGCCGTGATCGAGGATGGTGGCGTAGTGGCGCGGCGCGCCGGCGCCGGACTGGGCGAAGGCCTTGCCGGCCAGCCCGCGCAGCGGCGAGGCCAACGCGCAGTGGTCCCCGCGCGTGCATTCGACCTGGCGGTCGCGCGCGGCCTCGGCGATCGCCACGGCGCGGCCGTGCTGTGCCTGCGACAGGCTCGCGCAGCCGCTGCCGAGCAGCAGCGCCACCACCACCAGCACCCGCATCAATTTTGATATCACCGAGTGGCCGCCTCGGTCAGGCGTGCGCGCAGCACGAAGGTGACCCGGTCGCTCAAGGCCAGATCCCACTTGTCCATTCCGTAACGTCCACGCAATACCGTACCGCGGCTGATGACGTCGCAATCATAGCCTGCGCGGGTGCATGCGGCCGGCATGACGGTCAGCGTCTCGGCGTGGCTGATCCCGCGGATGCTCAGGATGCCGGGGATCGGCCCGCCCTTGCCCAGCACCTGCGGCGAGAACGGCTGCGAGTCGAAGGACACGGTGGGGTAGCGCGGCGCGTCGAAGAAATCCTCGCCGCGCATCCAGCCGGTGTAGCGCGGCTTGCCGGGGATTTCCACGTAGGCGGTGAACAGGCGCAGGTGCACCTGATGGCGGCCATCGGGCAGCACGTGCACGGTGCCCTCGTAGCGCGGGAAGAAGCCTTCGATGCGCTGGCCGAAGCGGGTGCGGATCTCGAACCCGAAGCGCGACTGCGCCGGGTCCAGAGCGTATTCGCCGGGCGCCAGCAAGGCCGGCGTCACCTGCGCGTGGCCGACGGCGCACCACAGACACAACGGCAGCAGCGCGGCGCACAGCGCCGGCCGCAGGAACCTGCGCAGCGGGCTCAGGGCCACCAGAACGCGGTCAAGCGCGCCACGCCCGGCTCGATCGCCGCGTCGTGCGGGACCCCGAGCACGGCTACGCTGGCGGTGGGCATGCCGCGGTAGTCGCCGGACTGGCCGCTGTGCATCAGCGCCGCCAGCCGCTCCAGGCCCGGGTTGTGGCCGACCAGCAACAGCCGCTCCACGTCGCGGTGGCCGTCCAGCAGATCGGCCAGGGTGCCCGAGGTCGCCTCGTAGATGCGCGGCTCCAGGCGCTGCTCGACGTAGCCGGTCAGCTCCAGCACCGCCTCCAGGGTTTCGCGCGCGCGCCGCGCCGGCGAACACAGCACCCGGTCCGGCACCAGCCGCTGCTCCAGCAGCCAGCGCCCGGCCGCCTCGGCCTCGGCCAGGCCGTGCGGCGACAGCGGCCGGTCGAAATCGGCCTGGCCGGTGTCGGCCGGTTCGGCGTGGGCATGGCGCAGCAGGATCACTTCTCGCAAAACGATGGTCATCGGTCAGGCCTTCTTGAGCCACTTGAGCAACGGTTCCCAGTCCTGCTGGTGGTCGCGGACCTGGACGGAGTGGTAATCGAACAGGCTGCGGCCCAGCCCCACCAGCACCACGTAGGCCTGGCTGTCGCGCAGTTGCGCCACCACCGGGTAGGGCCATTCGGCGAGCATCTGCAGCGCCTGCTGGGTGGCATTGGTCCAGGGCTTGCTGCGGTTGAGCACCAGCCCGACCGGCAGCTTGCGCTGGTGCACCCGCGGCACCTTGGCCAGGGTGTTGAGGAAGCCGACGGTGGCCTCGATGTCCAGCGCCGAGGGCATCACCGGCACCACCACCGCGTCGGCCTCGTCGAGGAAGTGGGTCAGGTCCTCGGCCATGGCGCCGGCGGCGGCGTCGACGATCACCCGCTGCGCGTCGTCGGGCAGCGCCGCGCGCCAGCTGCGCTTGCGGCTGGCGTCGATCGGCAGCACCGCGCTGTCCAGGCCGGCACGGCGTTCGGCCCAGCGGGTCGAGGAGCCCTGCGGATCGGCATCGGCCAGCACCGTGCGCTTGCCTGCCAGCGCGTAGGACGCCGCCAGGTGCGTGGCGACCGTGGTCTTGCCCACGCCGCCCTTGGAGCCGGCCACCAGGATCGTCTTCATGCACGCCTCGCTTCCGGGGGAAGAAGCCGGAGCGTACACCGGCCCTACGTCAGCCGGTAGTCAACGCGCAGCACGCCGCCAGCCGCCGGGCTTGCTATCGTGGCGGCCCCCTTCGCCTTCCGATGCCATGAGCGAGCTGCAGGACCTGGTCGCGCTGATCCGCGCCAACACGCCCCTGATCGTGATCGAGACGCAGGAGGAGGCGCGCATCGTCGACCTGTTCCGGCAGGCCTTGATGCAGGTCTGGCGCGCCCTGCACCGCTGGTCGATCACCGAGGGCCTGCGCCGCATCGACCTGGACCGCGAGGACCCGCCGAGCGGGCCGCCGGATGCCAGCGCGGTGCTGCAGTCGATCAAGCAGGCCGATCAGCGCGGCATCTACCTGCTGCTCGACGTCACCCCGTACCTGGGCTACGCCAGCCACCAGCGGCTGCTGCGCGACATCGTCGAGCGCCGCCACTGCCAGCCGCACGTGCTGGTGCTGATCGGCACGCGGATCGAGCTGCCGGCCGAGCTGGAAGCGCTGGCGACCCGCTTCAATCCGCGCCTGCCCGACGCCAACGCCCTGCTGAAGATGGTGCAGGAGGAAGCGCTGGGCTACGCGCGCGAGTTCGGCGGACGCCGGGTCGAGGTCGACGGCGAGGCGGTCAAGCAGATCCTGCGCAATCTGCGCGGGCTCAGCCTGATCGACGCGCGGCGCATCGCCCGGCAACTGATCTACGCCGACGGCGCGCTCACCGCATCCGATCTGCCGCAACTGGCCAAGCTCAAGTTCGAACTGCTCAACCGCAGCGGCCACCTGCAGTACGACAACGATGCCACGCGCTTCGAGGACGTGGCCGGTGCGCGCCGGCTCAAGCAATGGATCGCACAGCGCCGCGCGGTGTTCGCCGGCACCGCGCCGCCGGGGCTGGACCCGCCGAAGGGCGTGCTGCTGCTCGGCGTGCAGGGCTGCGGCAAGTCGATGCTGGCCAAGGCCACCGCGGCGGGGTTCGGCGTGCCGCTGCTGCGCCTGGACATGGGCGCGCTGTACGCCAAGTACCACGGCGAGACCGAGAAGAACCTGCGCGACGCGCTGGCCGCGGTCGAGCAACTGGCGCCGTGCGTGCTGTGGATGGACGAGATCGAGAAAGGCCTGGCCAGCGGCGGCGAGGACGGCGGCGTATCGCGGCGCGTGCTCGGCACGCTGCTGACCTGGATGGCCGAACGCGGCAGCGCCGACGGCAGCGCCGCGGTGTTCATCGTCGCCACCGCCAACCAGGTGCACGAGCTGCCGGCGGAACTGCTGCGCAAGGGCCGCTTCGACGAGATCTTCTTCGTCGACCTGCCCGACCCGCAGACGCGCGTGGAGCTGTTGCGCCTGCACCTGACGCGGCGGCAGCTGCATGCGGACGCGTTCGCGCTGCCGGCCTTGGCTGCCGCCGCCGACGGGTTCTCCGGTGCCGAGATCGAGCAGGCGATCGTCTCCGGGCTGTATGCCGCGCACGCCGAACAGCGGCCGCTGGATACCGAGCTGCTGATGCAGGAGATCCGCACTACCCGACCGCTGTCGGTGCTGATGGCCGAACAGGTGCAGGCGCTGCGCAGCTGGGCCAGCGGGCGGACGGTGCCGGCGGATTAGTGGCGGGCGGTTGCTGAGATCAGGCGATGCCGCTGTGCGAGGCTGCGCCCCGACCCTCACCCCAACCCCTCTCCCGGGGGGAGAGGGGCTTCTAAATTCCTTCTCCCTCCGGGAGAAGGTGCCCCGAAGGGGCGGATGAGGGTGCGTCGCCCATGCCATACCCCATCGATCCAGGTAGCACCCTCCGGCGCAGGCTCAACGCAACGCCCCCAACAACCACGCCCACGCCGGCAACGTGACCAGCGACAGCAGAATCCCGTAGCCGACCAGGGCCGCGGCCAGGCGCGGGGCCAGGCGATGCGAGATCGCCAGCAGCGCGGCAGTGATCATGGTCGGCATGGCCGATTCCAGTACGTTGGCCTGCAGCGCCTGCCCGCGCAGGCCCAGCACCCACGACAGCGGCCAGGCCAGGGCCGGCAGCGCCAGCAGCTTCAACAGCAGGCCGGCGGCCAGCGGCGCCAGTTCCTCGCGCGGCAAGCGCAACTGGATCGAGAACCCCACCGCCAGCATCACCAACGGCAGCATCGCGTCGGCCAGGTGCTGCAGGCCGGAGGCGATCCACGCCGGCGGCTGCGCCGGCATCAGGGTCAGCGCGAACAGCAGCGCCCACAGCGGCGGGAACCGCGCCATGCGCAACAGCGTCTGCCGCGGCGATGGCGGCGCCTCGCCGCTGTAGCGCGCCAGCACGTACAGGCCGAAGCTGGACAGCAGCACGAAGGTGCCGAACTGGTCGTAGACCACCGCATACGGCAAGGCCGCCTCGCCGAGCAGCGCGCGCACCATCGGGTAGCCGATGAAGCTGGAATTGCCCAGCGCCACGCACAGCAGCAGCACCGCCTGCTGATCCCGGCGCAGCCGCAACGGCCGGCGCAAGCCCAGCATCGCCAGCGCGCTCACGCCGGTCAGCAGCCACGGCGTCAGCATCAATCCGAGCAGTTCCAGATTGAACTGCAGGCGCGGCACGTAGATCAGCACCGAGGCCGGCAGGCACAGGTACAGCACCACCCCGTTGAGCACCTCGGTGGTGTTGGCCGGCAGGACGCGCTGACGCGCGAACAGCTTGCCGAGCGCCAGCATGACCAACATCAGGGCGAACGCATCGAAAGCCATCGGCAAAGCACGAAATCAGCGGGTACGCGGCATCATCGCATGGCATGCGCACGCAGGCCGTCGAGGCATCGCGCGACCGAAGCCGCACCTCGCCTGCGCCCAGCACGGGCCGGCGCTTCGCGCAGGCGCGGCGACACCGTGCGTTGTGCGACCGGCCACACCCGGACCCTAGATTGCGCCGGCCACCCGCGCAGGCCGCGTCGTGCTCCTGGACCCGCGTGCCTCAGGGCCAGGCCGGCGGCGCGGCCTTCCAGGCGGCCTGCACTTCGGCCAGGGTCGCGCGCTCGTCGTCGCGCCAGGCCGGCAGCAACGCCGCGAAATCGGCGGTGGCGCCCCACTTGTCCGGCCAGGTGCGCGCCGCCGCGGCGTACCACTTCACGGCCTCGTCCTTGCGCTGCAGGCGCCACAACGTCAGCGCCAGGGTCGGCGGCAGCCAGTCCGGCGCCGCCGGGCGGCCGTTGACCAGCGCGCTCCACTGCGCCAGCGCGCGCGTCGGATCACCCGCGCGCAGCAGATCCCAGCCGTAGTTCCACTGCACCTGGCGCCGCTGCACGCCGGCAGGCAGCGCATGCAACGCGGCCTGATACAGCTGTTCGCCCAGTTCCTGGCGGCCGCCGGCCATGGCGATGCCGGCCAGCTGCGCGCGCGCCTCGTTGGCGTTGGGATCGCGCTGCACGGTACTGGCCAGACGATCCACCAGGGCCTCGCCGCTGCCGGCGATGGCGGTGACCGGACGGGTGGTGCCGCGGTCTTCGTCGAAGTAGAACTCTTTCGGTGCCGGCAATGCCTGCGCCCGCACGCTGGCCGCGGTGGCCAGGCCGATGCAGGCCAGCATCGCGGCCACTGCGTATGTGTATGCCTTCACTGCTGCAATCCCCTGGAGTGATCCCCTCACCCGGGTCCCATCCTACCCCGCCACGGCCGGCGTGGACGAGAACGGGCGCAAAAATCGCCGCTGATACAATCGGGGCGATCGCGCGCGGCAGGCGCTGCGCGCCCGCCAGCCTTCCATTTCCGGGCAAGCCATGAACCGCATCGCCGATCCGCGTCCGTCGTCCTCCCTCGCCGCAGCGGCCGCCGACGGCGTGGACACCCGCTATACGCTGGAAGACAAGTACACCCGCACCGATGGCCGCATCTATCTGTCCGGGGTGCAGGCGCTGGTGCGGCTGCCATTGATGCAGCAACTGCGCGACCGCGCCGCCGGGCTGAACACCGGCGGCTTCGTCAGCGGTTACCGCGGCAGCCCGCTGGGCGGTTTCGACCTGGAACTGTGGCGCGCGCGCAAGCATCTGGACGCGGCCAACGTGGTGTTCAAGCCCGGACTCAACGAGGACCTGGGCGCGACCATGGTCTGGGGCACGCAGCAGACCAACCTGTTCCCCGGCGCGCGCGTGGATGGCGTGTATGCCATGTGGTACGGCAAGGGCCCGGGCGTGGACCGCTGCGGCGACGTGTTCAAGCACGGCAACGCCGCCGGCACCTCGCGCCATGGCGGCGTGCTGGCGCTGGCCGCCGACGACCACGCGTGCCGCAGCTCGACCCTGCCGCACGGCTCGGAGGACGAGTTCGTCAGCGCGATGATGCCGGTGCTCAACCCGGCCGGGGTGCAGGACATCCTCGACATGGGCCTGCTCGGCTGGGCGATGAGCCGCTACACCGGGCGCTGGATCGGCTTCAAGACCATCGCCGAGACGGTGGAATCCTCGGCCTCGGTGCAAGTGGATCCGTTCGCGCGGCAGATCGTGCTGCCGGAGGATTTCGAGCTGCCGCCGGGCGGCCTCAACATCCGCTGGCCGGATCCGCCGCTGGACCAGGAAATGCGCCTGCATCGCTACGCGGTGCGCGCGGCGCAGGCCTTCGCCCGCGCCAACGGCATCGACCGCACGGTGATGGATGCGCCGCAGGCGCGGCTTGGCATCGTCACCACCGGCAAGAGCTACCTGGACGTGCTGCAGGCGCTGGAATACCTGGGCCTGGACGCGGACGCCTGCGCGCGCATCGGCATCCGCGTGTACAAGGTCGGCATGACCTGGCCGCTGGAGCCGCTGGGCATCACCGCGTTCGCGCGCGGGCTGCAGGACATCGTCGTGGTGGAGGAGAAGAAGGCCTTCATCGAGCGGCAGATGAAGGAGCAGTTCTACAACTGGCCGGCCAGCGCCGGCCCGCGCCCGAGCATCGTCGGCAAGTACGACGAGGCCGGCGAATGGATCCTGCCGTCCACCGGCGAACTGACCCCGGCCACCATCGCCGGGGTGATCGGCCGGCGCATCCTGCGCCTGCCGCAGTCGGCCGCGGTGAGCACCGACTCGATCGAACAGCGGCTGCGCTGGATGGAGGCCAAGGAAGCCGAGATGGCGCTGCCGCGCGCCAATTTCCCGCGCGTGCCGCACTACTGCTCCGGCTGCCCGCACAACACCTCCACGGTGGTGCCGGAAGGCTCGCGCGCGCTCGGCGGCATCGGCTGCCACTACATGGTGACGTGGATGGACCGTGCCACCGACACCTTCACCCACATGGGCGGCGAAGGCGTCACCTGGGCCGGGCAGGCACCGTTCACCGACACCCCGCACGTGTTCCAGAACCTGGGCGACGGCACCTATTTCCACAGCGGCTCGCTGGCGATCCGCCAGTCGATCGCCGCCGGCGTCAACATCACCTACAAGATCCTCTACAACGACGCGGTGGCGATGACCGGCGGACAGCCGGTGGACGGCACCCTCAGCGTGCCCGACATCGCCCGGCAGATGCGTGCCGAAGGCGTGCACACCATCGCCCTGGTCAGCGACGACATCGGCAAGTGGACGCGGCGCCGCGAGCTGTTCCCCAGCGACGTGGAGTTCCACGACCGCAGCGAGCTGGACGCGGTGCAGCGGCACCTGCGCGAGGTCAAGGGCACCAGCGTGCTGATCTACGACCAGACCTGCGCCACCGAGAAGCGGCGCCGGCGCAAGCGCGGCAAGCTGCCCGATCCGCCCAAGCGCGTGCTGGTCAACTCGCTGGTCTGCGAAGGCTGTGGCGACTGCGGCGAGAAGAGCTTCTGCGTGTCGGTGCTGCCGAAGGAGACCGAGTACGGGCGCAAGCGCCAGATCGATCAGTCCAGTTGCAACAAGGACTACTCCTGCGTGTCCGGGTTCTGCCCCAGCTTCGTCACCGTGCACGGTGGGCAGCCGCGCAAGGGCCGCAAGGCCGACGCTGCGGCGCTGCTGGAGCAATTGCCGACACCAAGCTTCCGCAGCGACCTGCGCCAGCCCTGGAACATCCTCATCACCGGCGTCGGCGGCACCGGCGTGGTCACCATCGGCGCGCTGCTGGGCATGGCCGGGCACCTGGAGGGCAAGGGCGCCAGCGTGCTCGACCAGACCGGCCTGGCGCAGAAGGGCGGCGCGGTCACCACGCATATCCGCATCGCGCGGCAACCGGAAGACCTGCACGCGGTGCGCATCGCCGCCGGCGAGGCCGACCTGGTGCTGGGGTGCGACATGGTGGTGGTCAACGACTACTGGGCGCTGTCCAAGGTGCGCGGCGATCGCTCGCAGGTGGTGCTGAACAGCTACGAGGCGATGCCGGGCACCTTCACCACGCACCCGGACATGCAGTTCCCGGCCGCCGAGATCATTGCCGGCGTGCGCCTGGCGCTGGGCGGGCGCGATCCGCTGCTGCTCGACGCCACGCAGCTGGCCACCGCGCTGCTCGGCGACGCCATCGCCAGCAACCTGTTCATGCTCGGCTACGCCTGGCAGCAGGGCCTGGTGCCGCTGTCGCACGCGGCGCTGATGCGCGCGATCGAACTCAACGGCGCAGCGGTGGCGATGAACCAGCAGGCCTTCGCCTGGGGCCGCCTGGCGGCGCTGGACCTGCCGGCGGTGCGACGCGCGGCGGGCCTCACCTATCCGGCCGCGGACGAACGCGAA
The DNA here is from genome assembly GCF_000364645.1 of Xanthomonas sp. SHU 308. Lineage (NCBI taxonomy): Bacteria > Pseudomonadati > Pseudomonadota > Gammaproteobacteria > Lysobacterales > Lysobacteraceae > Xanthomonas > Xanthomonas sp. SHU 308. The sequence continues at coordinate 9,834 of NZ_AQOK01000293.1, forward strand.
CGCCAGGCGCCGGGGCTGCAGCAGCTGCCACCCGGCGAGTGGGAAGGCCACGAGGCCGGCGCCAGCGCCGCGCCGCGCAATCCCG
>NZ_AQOK01000294.1:0-6017 GCF_000364645.1 Xanthomonas sp. SHU 308
GCGGCTGCTGGCCGGCTGAGCAGCGCAGGCCGGGGCGCGCGAGCGCGCCCGACGGCTCAGTCGGACGGCTGCAGCCGCTGCCAGGCGGCCAGGACGATGCCGCGCACCTGCAGCCAGTCCAGGCGCGAGCGCGGGTGGTCGCGCAGGAACACGTCGCGCAGTTGCGCGACGACTTCCTCCACGCGCTGGCCGTGGTACTTGAGGTAGGCGTCGTAGGCCAGCTTCAGCGCCGGCTCGTAGTCGTGGAACGTGTAACCGGGCTGATGGAAGGGGCTGTGTGCGTAATGCGCCTTCCAGAACTCCAGTTCGCGCTCGCGGTCCAGCATCACGCAGGCGCGCGAGGCGTGTTGCATCTCGATGGCGACGGCCATGTTGGCCCTCCGAGTGGTCCCCCCCACCGGCACCGCGGCGGCGCCGCAGGTGTGTTGCGCACGCAGTCTATGCCGGTCGGGCGTCGCCGCCGCGATGGCCGGCTGAAGCGTTCAGAGCTGGCGGTGCGGCGGTGCTGCACGCGGCAGCAAACCGGTGATCGGTTGGCCGCCGGCGGGCGCTGCACGGTTGTCCACACGCGATGTGGAGCGTTGCTCTGGAATCCTGTGGATAAGTGGCCAGACACCGCATGGCGTCGGTGCCTGCAGCCGCGTGGCGAAAAAATCGCCACGCCGGTCCGCTCAGTCTTCGTCCGACGCCAGCCGGTGCAGCGCGGCGAAGTCGCGAATCTCCACCACATGCAGTTGCGGCAGCGCGATCAGGCCCTGCTGGCGCAGCTTGGTGAAGGTGCGGCTGACCGTCTCCATGGTCAGGCCGAGATGGTCGGCGATGTCGCCGCGGCCCATCGGCAGCACCACCTTGTTGCCGGCATCGCCCTGGCGCGCCGCGCGGGCCGCCAGCTTGAGCAGGAAGTCGGCCAGTTTCTCGGCCGGCTGCAGCCGCGCCAGCGACAGCGCCGCGTCCTGCGCCGCATCCAGCTCCAGGCAGGCGCGTTGCAGCAGCTTGCGCTCCAGGTGCGGGAACTGCGTGCGCAACTGCTGCATCTGCGCCACCGGCACCCGGCACACCCGGCTGTCGGCGATGGCTTCGATATCGTGGCGGTGCCTGGCCGATTCGCTCAGGCCGACGTAGTCGCCGGGCAGGACGAAACCGGCCACCTGGCGGCGTCCGTCGGCGAGGGTGCGGACCAGGCGCAGCGCGCCGGCGGTGACGGTGTAGACCGCCTGTCGTGCCTCGCCGGTGCGGGCCAGAGTGGCGCCGGCGGCGTAGTGCAGCGAGGTCGTGGCCCGTTCCAGCGCCTGCACCTCGTCGCAGGCCAGCGCCGAGCAGATCGCCAAGTGGCGGACCGCGCAATGCAGGCATTCGTTGCCGCGCGGTTCGCGCGGGGCGGACGCGTCGGCGTAGGGCAGGGCGAATCCGGAAGGAGGCCTGTTCATGGGCGGGGCAGCGGCTTCGGCACCGGCGAATGATACGCCGATGCGGCCGCGCGTGGCCGGTGCGGCTAGAATTGGCGTCCCGCTCGCCCCCGAATCGCAGGAGTTCCGCACGTGATCAAGCCCCGTACGCCGCCCGGCATCATGGAATTGCTGCCACGCGAGCAGATCGCGTTCCAGCGCATGCTGGACGTCATCCGCCGCAATTACGAGCGGTTCGGGTTCCTGCCGGTGGAGACGCCGGTGTTCGAGCTGTCCGACGTGCTGCTGACCAAGTCCGGCGGTGAGACCGAGCGCCAGGTGTACTTCGTGCAGTCCACCGGTGCGCTGGCCAATGCCGCGGCCGAGGGCGGCGAGGGCGGGCTGCCGGAGCTGGCGCTGCGCTTCGACCTGACCGTGCCGCTGGCCCGCTACGTGGCCGAGCACGAACACGAGCTGAGCTTCCCGTTCCGGCGCTACCAGATGCAGCGCGTGTACCGCGGCGAGCGCGCCCAGCGTGGCCGCTTCCGCGAGTTCTACCAATGCGACATCGACGTGATCGGCAAGGACGCGCTGAGCATCCGCTACGACGCCGAGGTGCTGGCGGTGATCCACGCGGTGTTCGCCGAGCTGGGCATCGGCGATTTCGCCGTGCAGTTGAACAACCGCAAGCTGATGCGCGGTTTCTTCGAGAGCCTGGGCGTGGCCGAGGGCGAACGCCAGCTCGCGGTGCTGCGCGAGGTCGACAAGCTGGACAAGCGCGGCGCCGACTACGTGCGCGAGACGCTCACCGGCGAAGGCTTCGGCATTCCCGCCGAGCAGGTGCAGCGCATCCTCGACTTCGTCGCAGTCCGCTCCAGCGGCCACGACGACGCGTTGGCGCGGCTGCAGGCGCTGGAGGCCGATGCGGCGTCCAGTGCGACCCTGCGCGAGGGCGTGGCCGAACTGCGCGAGGTGCTGGCCCTGGTCAAGGCGCTGGGCGTGCCGGAGACCGCGTACTGCCTCAATTTCTCCATCGCCCGCGGCCTGGACTACTACACCGGCACCGTCTACGAGACCTTGCTGACCGACTATCCGCAGATCGGCTCGATCTGCTCGGGCGGCCGCTACGAAGACCTGGCCAGCCACTACAGCAAATCCAAGCTGCCCGGCGTGGGCATCTCCATCGGTCTGACCCGGCTGTTCTGGCAGTTGCGCGAGGCCGGCCTGATCGACGGCATCGCCTCCAGCAGCGTGCAGGCCATGGTGGCGCTGATGGACGAAGCCAAGCTGGACGACGCGCTGGACATCGCGCGGCGCCTGCGCGCCGGCGGCATCAACACCGAAGTGCAGATGGAGCCGAAGAAGATCGGCAAGCAGTTCCAGTACGCGGCCCGTGCCGGCATCCGCTTTGTGGTGCTGGCCGGCGACGACGAGCTGGCGCGCGGGGTGGTCGCGGTCAAGGACCTGCTGCGCGAGCAGCAGTTCGAGATCGCCCGCGACGAACTGGCCAGCACGCTGCAGGTGGAGCTGGAGCAGGCCAAGGTGATGGCCTGAGTCTGGTGGCGGCGGCCGGCGACGGCCGCCGCGCTGTGCGAGATCTTCGTAGTAGCGGCTTCAGCCGTGACCGGCATGGCCGATCCCGGCCACGGCTGATCCCAAGAACGCAGGCTACAGCAGGCCGGCACCCTGCAGCATCGCCTTGAGTGCACGCCGCTGCGCGCCATCGTCCGCCGGCCAGCCCTGCACTTGCGCGACGACCTTGCCGTCGCGCACCAGGAAGAACGTGGGCATGCGCCACTCGCGCGGCAACAGCGGCCATTCCTCCACGTCGTAGAGCGGATGCAGCGGCGTCTGCGGCTGCGCCTGGTTCCAGGCGCGCAGCGCCTCCAGGTCCTCGCTGCCGGGCGGCAGGGTCAGCCACAGCGCATGGCGGCGGAACGCCGGACCCAGTTCGGGATCGGCGGCGATGGCGCGCGCGGCGTCGGCGGCGAAATGGCAGCCGGCGGTGACCAGGATCTGAGGTGGCCCCAGATCGATCCGCTGCCGGTGCAGCGTGCGCCCATCGGGTTCCAGCGACCACAGCGTCGGCCCCTGCGCCGCCGCGCCCAGGCGGTCCTCGAAGCGCAGCCAATGCGGCCAGTCGGCGCTGCCGCCCTCGGCCAGCAGGCGCCGTGCGTCGTCCACGCGATGCGCGAGCAGCAGCGCGTTGCCGGCGTCGTCCACCTGCGCCGCGCTGGCCTGGCCGCGGCGCCGCAACTGCGCCAACACCTGCAGTTGCGTGTCCAGCCCCGCGGGGGTGGGGCGCAGCGCGTAGGTCGCGACGACGGCCCGATACAGAAGATCCAGCGCGGCCGCGTCCGATTGCGCGATGGCGGCGGGGTCGAATGCTTCGGGCAGGGCGCTGCGCACTGCGGGCCAGGGATCGCGTCCAGTGCGACCGAGGCCGTCCAGATTCCGGTTGTAGCCGTTGTAGCGACGCTCCAGGTCGCCGATCGCGGCGGTAGGCTCGTGGACGCGCGGTTGCGTCGCCCAGTGCGGCAAGCTTTCCGCGTAGCGCTCGACCCCGAACAGCGCCAGCAGCGCCCGGCCTTGCGTGCGGGTCAGCTGCGGCAGGTCCTGCGTATCGAATCCACCCAGGCCATTGCGGCCGAACACCAGGCCGTCGAGGAAGCGTTCGCGGGCGCCGGGCGTGAGCGCGTCCAGCGGCGTGCGTTGGCCTGCATGGGCGCGCAGGTAGGCGGCGAGCTGGGTGCTGGAGCGGATTGGCAGTTGCTTCACAGTGGCCGCGGTGTCGGCGTTTGCGGCCCCCTGGGCGGGAGGCGCCGGTGGCGGCTGCGCCGCTGCCGACATCGCCATGCACAGGACAAGGGCGGCAAAACACGCAGTGCGCATGCGGTACTCCAGAGCGGCGGCGGTCATCGCCGATCCTAGCGGCCGCCGGGCGATCCTTCCATCCGCCACAGGAGACGTCTGCGCGCAGCGTGAGGCCGGATCGCGGCAACGCGCACGGCGCCAGAACGCGCAACAGGATGGCCCGGAGGCTGAATGCCAGGTCGCTGCGACCCGTGCAAGCTTGACCTTGTAATAACGTGCTATTACATTAGCGCAATGAAACAACGCCCCGTCCCTGTAGAAGACCGCGACAGCGACGCCTCGTTCAAGGCGTTGGCGCGCACCCTGGCCCAGCTCGGCAAGCCGCAGGAAGTGGCGGCGTTCCTGCAGGATCTGTGCACGCCGGCCGAGCTGGAGGCGATGGCTGACCGCTGGCGGGTGGTGCCGCTGCTGCTAAAGGGCGTGCCGTACCGCGAGATCCACGACCTGACCCAGGTCAGCGTCACCACCATCGGCCGTGTCGCACGGACCCTGGAATACGGCGCCGGCGGCTATGCCGCGGCGCTGCGCCGGCAGACGGCGCGCCCCTCCGATTCCCACTGAGATGTCCTGATGAGTGCTTCCCTGGCAGCACCGGCCCGCGACCGGCTGCGTATCGCGATCCAGAAGAGTGGCCGCCTGGCCGAGCCGGCCCGTGCGGTGCTGGCCGCCTGCGGGCTGAGCTGGCGCGAGAGCCGCGACAAGCTGTTCTGCTACGGCGAATCGTTGCCGGTCGACCTGCTGCTGGTGCGCGACGACGATATTCCCGGGCTGATCGCCGACGGCGTGTGCGACTTCGGCATCGTCGGCCGCAACGAACTCGAGGAGCAGGCCGGCGAGCGCCGCCGCAATGGCCTGCCCGAGGCCTATCGTGCCCTGCGCGGGCTCAACTTCGGGCAGTGCCGGCTGATGCTGGCGGTGCCGGACAGTTGGGAGTGGAGCGGTCCGCAGCAGGTGCAGGGGCTGCGCATCGCCACCAGCTACCCGGCGGTGCTGGCCGACTGGCTGGACGCGCGTGGCATCGCCGCGCAGGTGGTGGAGCTGTCCGGTTCGGTGGAGATCGCGCCGCGCCTGGGCACCGCCGACCTGATCTGCGATCTGGTCTCCAGCGGCGCTACCCTGGCCGCCAACCAGCTCAAGCCGGTGGAGACGTTGCTGGAGAGCGAGGCGGTGCTGGCCGGCCCAGTCCGCGAACCGGCCGACGCCCGCGCGGGCCTGGCGGCGATGCTGCTGCGCCGGCTCGACGGCGTGCTCAAGCTGCGCGACAGCAAGCTGCTGATGTTCCGCGCCGCGCGCGAGCGCGTCGCCGACCTGGCGCGGTTGCTGCCCGACGCCGAACCGCTGGTGCAACTGCCCGGCGATGCCGATGGCCCGCTGCAGCTGCAGACCATGTGCCACGGTGCGATCACCTGGCAGCGCATGGAGGAACTGGAGCGCGCGGGCGCGCAGGGCTTGATGGTGTTGACGGTGGAGCGGTCGCTGGCATGAATCGTTTGGAATGGAGCGCGCTCGACGCGCAGGAACGCACCCAGGCGCTGACCCGGCCGGTGCAGCGCGTGGCCGAGCAGACCCGCAACGCGGTGGCGCAGGTGCTCAATGACGTGCGCAGCCGCGGCGACGGCGCGCTGCGCGAGCTCACCGCGCGTTTCGACGGCGTGGTGCTGGAGACCTTCGAAGTGAGCGCCGCCGAGTTCGCCGCCGCCGAGGCGGCGGTGCCGGCGCCGCTGCGCACGGCGATGGCCGAGGCGGCGGCGCGGATCG
>NZ_AQOK01000295.1:0-3417 GCF_000364645.1 Xanthomonas sp. SHU 308
CAGGGCGATCGCCAGCGGGCAGCGCAGGCGGCCGCCGCAGCCGGGCAGCGGCCAGCGCCGCTCGCGCAGGCTGCGGCCGTCGAAGCGATTGGCCCGCAGCGCCGGCAAGGTCGGCACCACGCTGCGCAGTTGCAGGAAGTCGTGGCCGTCCTGCCGCACCAGGTCCAGCAGCAGCGCACCGCCGGGCGGATACGCATCCGGCTGGCCGCGCACGATGGGATCGATGCCGAACAGGCCGGACAGATGCGCCAGGTTGGTGTCGTGGCCGAGCAGCACCAGCGCGCGCGTGTCCGCTGGCGCCAGCGGCGCCACCGCCGGGGCCTGCCCGGCCGCGGCCTGCAGCGTCGCCAGCAGATGCGCGAGCAGGTTGGAGCCGCCGGCACGCGCCGCCGGCAGCGCCCGCTTGCTGTAGGCGAAGGAGGCGTTGTGCAGGCCGATCAATCGCTGCAGCGCCGCGGCATCGGCGCGCCCCCAGGCCACCTGCGGCAACGGCAGGTCCTGCGCGTACTCCAGCATCAGGTTCTCGGCGAGGCTGCCGGCGGTCTTCAAGACCTTGGCCGCCTGCACCGGATCCTGCAGCCGCTGCGGATCGTCCAGGCGCGGCGACTCCTGCGCAGCGCAGGTCGACCCCGCACAGCCGGACAGCACCCGCTGCAGCGCCCGCAGCCGGCTGCGCGTGGCCGCGTCCAGGTGCAACGGCGGCGCGGGTGCATCGTCGTCCTTGTCCTCGTCCTTGCCGAAATGGAACAGCGAGTTGTTCTGCGTCGTCGGCAACGCCAGGTAGTGCGCCTGGCACCCCGGCAGCAGTCCCTCGGTGAAGGCGGCCGCGCTATCGTGGTTGCGCGGCGTACTGTCGCCGATCACCACCGCGCCGGACCGGGCGCAATCCGGCGCCAGCGCCGCCGTGGACAGCCAGCGCTGCCGGTAGCGCGCACCCAGCGCCTGCATGCCGGCGGCGCCGTGCGCCGTGAGCTGGCCGGGTGCCACCGGCCATTGCGGCCAGGGTTGCGCGGCGTACCTGGCCAGGTCTTCTGGCGATTGCGTCGGTGCACGTACGCCGTGGCGCATCACCACGATCGTCAGGCGTACCTCCGCCGCGTTCGATGCCGCGGCAGGCTTGGGCGATGCGACCGCCGGACAGGCGGCGCTGGCGACGCACAGCAACGCAGCCACGCGCCATGCGCTGCGCACGCGTGCGAATCGGAAAGCGAACATGGCCGGCCTCAGAACTTCAGCGACAGGTCGAGGAACACGCCGCGCCCGGCCAGGCCGAAGTACAGCGGCTGGTTGTCGGAGGAACGGGTGCCGGCGTAGCCGATCAGCGCATGCCGGTTCAGCAGATTGTTGACGTCCATGCTGATCGAGTAGCCCTTCAGGCCGTAGGGCCCGTGCGTGCTGCGGTAACCCAGCGCCGCGTCCAGGCTGGCGTAGCCGCCCAGGCGCTGGTCGTTGCCGAACACGGTGGCGCCGTTGGCCGCGGTGGTGTTGTCCACGCCGTACTGCGCGCCCACCACCTTCTCCATCAGCGAGCCGAAGTAGCCGGTGCCGCTGTTGTACAGCAGGCCCAGGGCGGCGGTCACCCGCGGCGTGCCGGCGACCTGGGTACTGCTGTGCTTGTAGGTGGCGTCGTTGTAGCTGGCGTTGGCGTACAGGCTCAGGATCGGCGTCAGCGCGTAGGTGGCCTCGGCCTCGGCGCCGCGGTACACCGCACCGCCGCCGTTGACGAAGGCGCTCTCGGTGCCGCTGTCGGTGTTGATCAGGGTCTGGCTGATGTAGTTGCTGAAGTCGATGTAGTAGATGTCGGCGCCGAAGGTCAGGCCGCGCGCGGCATAGCTGGTGCCGAGTTGGTAGTTGCTGGTCAGCTCCGGGCGCAGGCCACGGGCGCCGTTGAGTTCGATCACGTCGATCGGCGGCGCCAGGAAGCCGCGCGCGGCCTGCACGTAGCCGCTCCAGTGCTCGTTGAAGCTCTGGTGCAGGCTCAGCGACGGCAGCGTGGCGTCGTAGCTGGCCTCGCTGTGCGCCGGCGCCGGCGGCGTGCTCTTGTTGAGTTCGGCATCGAGCTGGCGCTGCACCCGCGCGTAGCGCAGGCCCGGACTGAGGGTCAGGCTGTCGCTGAGCTTCCAGTCGTACTGCAGGTACGGCTGCAGGGTGTCGGTGCGGTCGTGCAGATTGTAGTTGTACAGCGGGCCGTACTTGGTGCCGCTGGCCGCGCCGGTCGTCATGTCCACCGGCAACTGCTGGCGCTCGTCGAGGTTGCGCTCCACCCACACGCCGGTCTGCAACTGGCCCGGACCGAGGTCCCGCGCCAGACGCAGCACGTCGCCGAAGGCGCGGAAGTCGTTGTCCGAGAGCTTGCCCGGCACGTCCTTGGCGGCCTTGGACAGCTTCTTGCCAGTCGCGCTGTAGAAGGTCACGCCGTTGTCGGCAGCGCTCTCGCTGGTGGGGATGCTGGTCTTGGAAGCGGTGTGGTCGAAGCTGTTGTAGTAGACCTTGTTGTCGAGATCCCAATCGCCAAGGCGCGTGCTCAGGCCCAGATAGGTGAAGCTGGAGTAGTAGGCCGCGGCGTTGTAGCCGGTGTAGTTCTGCAGGGTCGGATCGTTGCCCAGGCCATAGCGCCAGCCATGCTGCGCGATCTGCGCGCGGGTGGCGCCCTGCACGGTGTTCTGGTGCTCCTGGTTGTAACTGCTGACAAAGGTCAGCGTGGTCGCCTCGCCCAGATCGGTGACGGTCTTGAGGAAGGCATGCTCGCGGCGGTCGTCGGTGCCCTTGAGGTAGGTATCGCTGGCTTCCTTGGACAGGTCCGCGAACAGGCGCGTGTTGCCGATGTGCTCGTCGGCGCTGACGCCGCCGGCCCAGGTGTTCCAGCTGCCGCCGGTGCCGTAGACGGTGACCCCGTCGACCTCGCTGGGATTGCGCGTGCGCAGCGCCAGGGTGCCGCCGAAGGTGGCGTTGCCGATGGTGGCGCCACCGCCGGGGCCGCGGTCGATCTCGGCCTGGCCGAGCACGTGATTGTTGAAGTAGGCCGAGGTGGTGTGGTGCAGATCGCTGGCATCGCCGAAGGGAATGCCGTCGAAGGTGATGTTGAACTGGCCGTCCTGGAAGCCACGGATGCTGACGCCTTCGTTCTTGCCCAGGCCGGGGCCTTCCGGCGAAGTAGTGACCACGCTGGGCGCGTACTTGATGATGTCGTCGTAGTTCGAGTTCAGGCGCAGGCCATCGCGGATGAAGCGCTCGTCGATCACCGAGGTCGGCTGGCTCGCCTCCAGCGGCGCGGCGCTGGGCGCCAGCGTGTCGACGCTGTTGGCGGTGACGTTGATCGGCGCCAGTTCGCGCGGGCCGTCGTGTTCGCCGTCGGCCTCGACATGCGCCGGAGCGGCGCTGCGCGGCGCCCGTGGGGCGGCGACCGGCGCGGCGGCG
>NZ_AQOK01000296.1:0-5360 GCF_000364645.1 Xanthomonas sp. SHU 308
CCTCTCCCACCGGGAGAGGGGTTGGGGTGAGGGTCCGGTCGCCCACAACGTCCAACGGCCGACATAACCATTGGTGCCGCCGACATAACGACGCGGCATTTCTGTGATGGCGTCCCATTAAGGTTAATGGAGCGGGGGAACGTTACCGCGCATACCGCATCATCCAGGACGGGCGGATTCGAGTCGGCGCGGCGGCCCCCCGCCCCCACCACCCGAGTCGCCTTCCGCATGCACAACCATCGCTCCCTCCGCAGGCCCGCCCTGCTCGCCCTGGCCCTGAGTGCCGCCCTCGCCCTCCCGCCGGCCCAGGCCCAGTCCACCACCGGTGCCGTCGCCGGTCAGGCGCCCGCCGATACCCAGCGCATTCTGGTCCGCAGCGACAGCGGCCTCAGCCGCGAGGTCGCCGTGGATGCGCGCGGCCGCTACAACATCGGCCAGTTGCCGCTGGGCACCTACACCATCATCGCCAAGGGCGCCGACGGCAGCGTGCTGGGCAGCCGCGACGGCATCAGCCTCACCGTCGGTGCCGTCACCGACGTCTCCTTCAGCCCCGCCACCACCAGCCTGGCCGGCGTCCAGGTCAGCGCCGACCGCGCCGCCGCCGCGATCGACGTGAGCAGCGTGGATTCGCGTACCGTGATCAATGCCGAACAGTTGCAGCGCCTGCCGCTGGGCCGCTCGGCCGAGGCCATCGCGCAACTGGCGCCCGGCGTGGCCGGCAACAGCGGCAGCGGTACCTACATCGGCCCGACCGGGGCGCAATTGCTCAGCTTCGGCGGCTCTTCGGCCGCGGAGAACGCCTATTACATCAATGGCTTCAATACCACCGACCCGCTGCGCGGACTGGGCGGACTGACCCTGCCCTACGGCAGCATCGACCAGTTGGAGGTCTACACCGGCGGCTACAGCGCCAAGTACGGCCGCTCCGACGGCGGCGTGATCAACGCCGTGGGCAAGCGCGGCAGCAACGAATGGCATTTCGGCGGCCAGGCGACCTGGGAGCCGGACGGGCTGCGCTCATCGCAGAAGGACGTCTACTCGCCTGGCGACGGCAGCCTTTACCGGCCGGACAGCAAAAGCGGTTCCACGCTCAGCGCCCAGAGCGTCTACGCGGGCGGCCCGCTGATCCAGGACAAGCTGTTCTTCTTCGGCGCCTACGAATTGCAGCGCCAGGACGGCGACAGGTTCTACGGCGCGCGCGAGACCACGCCAGGCGAGTACTACTACGACTACCAGTACCGCCGGCCGAGTTGGTACGCCAAGCTCGACTGGAACATCAGCGACAGCCAGTTGCTGGAAATCACCGGGGCCTCCAGCCGCTATGTCACCCGTGGCAAGTACTACCTGTACAGCGGCCGCGATATCGGCGCCCTGCGCAACGATGCCGACACCACCAAGACCGGCGGCGACTTGTGGAGCGCCAAGTACACCGGCTACCTCACCGACCGCCTGACCTTCAGCGCGCTGTACGGCCAGCAACGCACCGACGACTACAGCCGCAACCCCAGCTACAACGGCGCGCTGACCTATCTTTCCAGCACCAGCTTCCAGAACCCGGCCTACACCGGCGGCACCCCGATCACCAATGCGCAGACCACCTCGCTGCTGGTCGATCCCGCGCGCGGCAACCGCACCGACAACCTGCGCCTGGATCTCAACTACGCCATCGGCGCGCACAGCATCACCATCGGCATCGACAACCAGAACGCGCGTGCGCTCAACCGCGGTTCGGTGGCCTCCGGCGACGGCTACTACTGGATCTACGGCCAGGCCAATCCCAACGTGCCGATCAGCACCAGGCTCGGCGTTCCGGCCACCGGCGGCTACCCAAACGGCCAGGACGGCTACTACGTGCGCAAGTACATCTACAGCGCGCTGGCCTCGGTGCGCTCGGCGCAGCGCGCACAGTACGTGGAGGACAACTGGCAGGTCAACGACCGGCTGCTGCTCAACCTCGGCCTGCGCCTGGACCAGTTCACCAACTACAACCGCGACGGCGCGCCGTACATCAAGCAGACCAGCGGGCAATGGGCGCCACGGCTGGGCTTCAGCTGGGACGTCGACGGCGATGCGCGCTTCAAGGTGTACGGCAACGCCGGCCGCTACTACCTGGCGCTGCCGCTGAACCCGGCGTTCAACGCCGCCGGCGCCACCCTGGCCACTTCGACCTACTATACCTACGGCGGCATCGACGCCAACGGCTATCCGACCGGCCTGACCCAGATCTCCGGGGCGGTCTCGTCCAACAACTACTACGGCATCCCGCCCGATCCCAAGACCGTCGCCACGCAAGGCATCAAGCCCTCGTTCCAGGACGAGTTCATCCTCGGCTTCACCAAGGCCTGGGGCGACAACTGGGTCTACGGCGCCAAGGGCACCTACCGCGTCCTGCGCAGCGGCGTGGACGACTACTGCGACAGCGATACCGTGTTCGACGCCGCCGCGGCGCAAGGGCATACGGTGACCCTGGCCAGCAATCCGGTCAGCTGCTGGCTGATCAACCCTGGCCGGGCCAACACCTTTACCCTGGTCGACACCTCGGGCAACTACGTCAAGGTGCCGCTGAGCAACGCGCAGTTCGGCTTCCCGGAATTCAAGCGCAACTACTACGGGCTCAACCTGTCGCTGGAGCATCCGTTCGACCAGCGCTGGTACGGCCGCCTCGACTACACCTGGTCGCGCAGCTACGGCACCACCGAGGGCCAGTTGCTGTCGGGCATCGGCCAGACCGCGGTGTCCACCACCCAGGCCTGGGACTTCGCGCAGCTGATGGAGCACACCAACGGCCCGCAGAGCAACGACCACACCCATCAGTTCAAGTTCTACGGCTACTACCAGCTCAACCCCGCATGGCTGGTGTCGGCGAACCTCAAGTTGATCTCCGGTTCGCCGTTCAGTGCGCTGGGCTCCTACGGCCCCGACCACAGCGACCCCTCCGGCTACGGCATCGCCTATCACTACTACCAGGGCCAGCCGGCGCCTCCAGGCAGCCAGGGCCGCCTGCCGTGGCTGCAGCAACTGGATCTCGGCGTGTCGTGGCGGCCGGCCTACGCCGACCGCAAACTGGCCTTCACCCTGGACGTGTTCAACGTCTTCAACGGCCAGGCCACGCTGTGGAAGTATCCGTACTCGGAGACGGGACCCGGCAATCCGGATCCGGTGTACGGTGCGGCACTGCTGCGCCAGGCGCCGCGGTCGCTGCGGTTGAGCGTCAGCTACGACTATTGATCGGCGGCACGGCGACCGGCGCGCGATCAGCGCGCTGGCCGTCGCCGCGCACGTGCAGGCGCCGCACCGGCAACGGCCGCCGTGCCGCCCTCCGCTTCGGTGCGCATCGATGCGATCCGCGCCTTCATCGCATCGATGAAGGCGCGCACCTTCGGCGATGGCAGCCGCGTCGGCGGGTATACCGCATGGATGCCGAACGATGCCGAACGCCACGCCGGCAACAGACGCACCAGCCGGCCGGCGGCGACGTCGGCGGCGGTGGAGAAATCCGTCAGCAGGCCGAACGCGCCACCGGCCAGCACGATCGCGCGGCAGCCGGTCGCGGTATTGGCGACGAAGTGCGGCACGCAGCGCACCGCGACGCTGTCGCCGCGCGCATTGACCAGCTCCAGGGTGCGCGGACGGGCAATGCTGGACAGCAGCACGAAGGGGAGCGCAGCCAGCGCCGCCGGGTCGCGCGGCAGCCCGTGGCGCGCGACGAACTGCGGGCTGGCGACCGGCCACACCGCATAGCTGCCGAGCCGTACCGCGCGGTAGGTCGAATCGGCGAGACGGCCGATGCGGATCGCCACATCGAGATTGTCGGCGACCAGATCGACGATGCGATCGTTCGCGACCAGTTCGACATCGAGGCGGGGGTGCCTGTCGCGCAAAGCGACCACCGCCGGGGCCACCACCTGCGCGCCGTAGTCGACCGGCACGCTGACCCGCAGCGCGCCACGCAACGGGCCGGCGTCGGGAGACACCGTCTGCAGCGCATGCTCGGCCGCGCGCACGATGTCGCGGCACGCCTCGTAGAACCCGCGTCCGGCGTCGGTCACGCTCAGCCGTCGCGTCGTGCGCACCAGCAGGTTCGCGCCGACCTCCGATTCCAGGCGCTGCATGTGCGTGCTGACCACCGTCTTGGCCAGGCCGAGCCGCTCGGCCGCGGCAGTCAGCGAGCCGGCCTCGACCACTGCGACGAAGATCGCCAGACGATTCAGGTTGACGTCGCGCAGGTCGGCCATGCCCGATTGTCCTTCTGGAAAGGATAATGTTTCTCGCATTGTCCGTCTTCTTGCCGGCCGCGGCCAGCGCTAGGCTGCAGCCGATCGTCGCCGATCCCCGGCGATGCACGATTGCGGAGCCGTTCCATGTCCACCCTCAGTCCTCGCGGCACCGATCGTCCCGGCGCTCCGATCCGGGTCTATTCCGCGCCCCTGTCCGGACACGCGCACCGGGTGCGCCTGTTCCTGTCGCTGCTCGGACTGCCGTTCGAGACCATCGATGTGGATCTCGCCGCCGGCGCGCAACGGCAACCGGCGTTCCTGGCGCTGAATCCGCTCGGACAGATACCGGTGATCGACGACAGCGGCAGGGTGCTCGCCGATTCCAACGCGATCCTGGTCTATCTGGCCAAACGCTACGGCCATCCGCAGTGGCTGCCGGACGAGCCGCTCGGCGCAGCGACCGTGCAGCGCTGGTTGTCGTACGCGGCCGGGCCGATCGCCTACGGGCCCGCCGCGGCGCGGCTGGCGACCGCATTCGGGATGCCGCTCGACCTGGCGGCGGCCAGGCGTACGGCGACCCGGTTGCTCGATGCGATCGACCAGGAATTGACCGACACGCCGTTCGCCGCCGGCGCGCAACCGACCATCGCCGACATCGCCGGCTACACCTACATCGCGCATGCGCCAGAAGGCGGAATCGCGCTCGAACCTTACCCGCAAGTGCGGGCGTGGCTTGCCCGGATCGAAGCCTTGCCGGGATTCGTCGCCTTGCCGGCGCTGCCGCCCGGCGCGTCGGCCGGCTGAGCGCTGCCGGCCGACGGCACGCAGACCGCGATGAACGCGCCGACCGCTGGCGTCGCCGGCTGGGATCTGGAGACCTCGCCGTTCCACCCCGGCGAACTTGCCGTCCAGCAGCGGGCCGGGGCCAGCGCAGTCGCGGCGGCGGCCGGGCGGCGCAGCATCCGCCGCTGCATGCCCGAACAGCATCGGGACTTCTTTGCGCAACTGCCGCTGTTCGTACTCGCCGGCAGCGACGCGCACGGGCAGCCGTGGGCGACGCTGCGCGTGGGCCAGCCCGGCTTCCTGAGCACACCGGACCCGCGCACGCTGCGCATCGCCGCGCCGCCCCTGCCCGGCGACCCA
>NZ_AQOK01000297.1:0-601 GCF_000364645.1 Xanthomonas sp. SHU 308
ACTTGGGAGATTTGCCCATGTTGTGGGACTGAATTCGGTTATGAAGATTGCTCTATTAGCGTTAGGAGAAATAGATCTGCATGGATAGCTAAAGGATTAAAATGGTGTAACGAGCGCGAGAAGCCTTATTTCTGGAATTTCAACGAACAAATATCAAATGTGCCGCCGGAATATATGCAATAGGAAGTACATAAGGCAATCACAAGCATTGTCAGAAATGGGTTGACTGGTGGTTGGAAAGTTTTCAAGAAAGCGCAAGCAACAGGGCACCGCCAACATTCGATGAATTGAAATTAAAAACAAAAAGGTAAAGGTGTTCAAGTTATGAATGAGATGAGCACTATCTTGGCAAAAATAGTTATAGACGCTTGTTTATTTTTTTGAGTTTTCGGATTCAGGTGTTATAGATCCTGGCGCTGCAATTAAAATGATGGAGCAAATTGCATCTGAACTACAGGGTCTCTCAGAGAGTCAGAAAGAAAGTGTTTGTGAAATTTTTAACGAAATAGCGAGTAATTACGACGAAGAGTTTTCATCTTTTATATTGAGCTTACCTGAAAATCTTGGGTTGATAGATTAGCCATGAATATCGCGAAACTTA
>NZ_AQOK01000298.1:0-317 GCF_000364645.1 Xanthomonas sp. SHU 308
TTGGCGTCGGTGACCGGGGTCAGCGACAGGTCGTGGCCAGCCTGTAAGGACAGTGTGTTGTCGACGGTTAGGCTGATGCCTGCACCATCATGAAATATTAAAAATGGTCAGACGTTAAATTTTTCAAGCCTATTTATTTCATCGCAAACTTTACTAAGCAAATCAGCCTCATCTAATTCGAAATGTTGTCTTGCTTCAGCCTCTCCATTGTACATGTCAGCCAAACAAAAAATACTCGACAAACACTCACTCAACGGAGCCATATCCTCCCGTAAAATTCCTCTGTCGCGCTCTATTCTCCAAAGCTCTATGTATGC
>NZ_AQOK01000299.1:0-1856 GCF_000364645.1 Xanthomonas sp. SHU 308
TGGCGCGCGTCGCCGCCGCGCGCGGCCTGCCGCCGCAGACCGTCGCCGCCCTGGTCGCCGCGCAGACCCAGCCGCGCCAGTTCGGCGTGCTCGGCGAGCCGCGGGTGAACGTGCTGGCGCTGAATCTGGCGTTGGACGCGGGGAATGGGGAAACGGGAATCGGGAATGGGAAGGAGCAAAAGCGGTAAGGCGCGCCGCACTGTAGGCTTTGCGATTCCCCATTCCCAATTCCCCATTCCCAGCACCAAATGCCCGACCCCCGCACCCAACAGGCCGACGCCCTGATCGGCGAACTGCAGCGCGAGCGCGGCGGGCGCCTGACCGTGTTCCTCGGCGCGGCGCCGGGGGTGGGCAAGACCTACGCGATGCTGTCGCGTGCGCGGCAGTTGCAGCAGCAGGGCAGCAACCTGGTGGTCGGCGTGGTCGAGACCCACGGCCGCGCCGAGACCGCGGCGCTGCTGGAAGGCCTCACCGTGCAGCCGCGGCGGCGGCTGGAGTACCGCGGCCGCACCCTGGACGAGATGGACCTGGATGCGCTGCTGGCGCTGCGCCCGCCGCTGGTGCTGGTGGACGAACTGGCCCATCGCAACGCGCCGGGCAGCCGTCACGAGCGGCGCTGGCAGGACGTACAGGAACTGCTCGACGCCGGCATCGACGTCTACAGCACGGTCAACATCCAGCACCTGGAAAGCCTCAACGACGTCGTCCACCGCATCACCGGCGTGCGCGTCAGCGAGACCGTGCCCGATGCGATCTTCGACCGCCTGCGCGACATCGTGCTGGTCGACCTGCCGCCACGCGAGCTGATCGAACGCCTGCAGCAGGGCAAGGTCTACCTGCCCGAGCAGGCCGGGCAGGCGCTGCAGGCCTTCTTCTCGCCGTCCAACCTGGCCGCGCTGCGCGAGCTGGCGATGCAGACCGCCGCCGACCGCGTCGACAACGATCTGCGCGACGTGCAGGCCGCGCAGGGCCGCACCAGCGTCGCCCTGCGGCGCACGGTGATGGTGGCGATCGACGGGCGCGGCCAGTCCGACTACCTGGTGCGAGTGGCGCGGCGCCTGGCCGAGCGCCGCGGCGCGCCGTGGACGGTGGTCACCGTGCAGACCCAGGCGCAGCCGGATGCCGACTGGCAACTGGAGATCGACCGCGCCTTCGCGCTGGCGCGTCGGCTGGGCGGCGAGGCCGCGCTGCTGCACGGCGCCAACGTCGCCGATGCCTTGCTCGACCACGCCGCGCGCAGCGGCGTGTCCACCCTGGTGCTGGGCCGCACCCGCGAGCGTCCGCTGGCGCGCATGATCAATCGCACGCTGACCCAGCAGCTGCTGCAACGCGGCGCGCACTACGAACTGGTGATCATCAGTTCGCCGGAAGCGCGCGCGCGGGCGCGGCGGCGCTGGCGCAGCCCCGCGCACTGGCTGTCGCGCGACGACCTGCTGTTCGCCACGGTGGCCTCGGCGCTGGCGGTGGTGGTGGCGTGGATCGCCGAAAGTTGGGTCGGCATCGACGACCTGTCGATGGTGTTCATCGTCGCGGTGGTGATGGTGGCATCGAAGACGCGGATGACCGCGGCGGTGCTGGCGGCGCTGCTGAGCTTCTTCAGCTACAACTTCTTCTTCATCGAACCGCGCTTCACCTTCCAGATCGGCGCGCGCCAGGGCGTGGTCACGGTGCTGCTGTTCCTGGTCGCCGCCCTGGTCGCCGGGCGCCTGGCCTCGCGCCTGCGCATGCAGGTGCTGGCGCTGCGCGCGGTCAACGCGCAGACCACCGCGCTGCAGCGGCTGGGCCGCGAACTCACCAGTGCCGCCGACCTGGGGCAGGTGCTGGAGGCCGGGCGCCGCGCGCTCGCCGGCACGCTC
>NZ_AQOK01000300.1:0-593 GCF_000364645.1 Xanthomonas sp. SHU 308
CGCCCAGGCGCGCTGCGCGTCGCGCGCCTGCGCCACCGCCGCGGCCACGTCGGCGGCATTGGCCTGGCCGACGCGGTGCAGCGGCGTGCCGCTGCCCGGTTCGATCACCTCGAGGACGCCGCCCTGGGCGGCGACCCACTCGCCGTTGAAGATGCGCTCGCTCCAGGTGGATGCGGCGGCCAGGGGTTCGGTGCTGTGCATGCTGTGTGCTCTCGTGGAAAGAGGAAGAAAGAGTGGTTCAGAGGGCGGTGGCGGCCAGGCCGCCATCCACCGGCAGGTTGACGCCGTTGATCCAGCGCGCCGCATCGGAGGCGAGGAACACCACCGCTTCGGCGACCTCGTCGGCATAGGCCGGGCGCTTCATCTTGCCGGCATCGGCCTGGACCCGCTCGGGCCCGAGCATGGTGACGAAATCGCCCAGGATCGGCGTGAACACCGGGCCGGGCGCGACGCTGTTGACCCGCACCGAATGCGCGGCGAACCAGTCGCGCGAGCGCAGCAGCGTCCACACGATCAGCGCTTCCTTGAAGTACTGGTAGCAGGTCGCCTGCGGCACCGGATGCGCCGCCAGCCAGTCGCTGCCGGCGGCGTAG
>NZ_AQOK01000301.1:0-5207 GCF_000364645.1 Xanthomonas sp. SHU 308
GCCAGCTGCTTGTGCAGGTCCAGCCGCTGCGGCCACTCGGCGCCGAGGATGGAGGCGATGTTGATGATGCTGCCGCCGGGCACGATACGCGGCAGCAACGCCTGGCTGAGGTGGCGCAGGCCCAGATAGTTGACCTTCGCCACCACGTCCACCGGCGCGGTACCGGGCACGCCGGCGATGTTGGCCAGCGCATCGATGCGCTCGGGCAGCTGCGCCACCAGCGCGTCGATCGAGGCCGGGTCGCCCAGATCGGCCTGGTGGAAGCCGTGCAGGGTCATGTTGACCGGCTGGCGGTCGATGCCGATCACGGTGGCGCCGTGGAAGCGCGCCAGGCGCGCGACCTCGGCGCCGATGCCGGAGGCCACGCCGGTGACGAGGATGGTCTTGTTGTGCAGGTTCATGGCAGCGCGTGTCCGTTGCGGAGTTGGTCAGAAGACGTGGATGTACTGGACGTTGACGTTGTGGCCGGAGGGCGCGTTCTTGACCTCCACTGGCATGTAGAAGTTGGCGTTGAAGATGTTCTTCTGGTCGATCCGCCAGGACAGGCCGGGGCCCAGGTAGAACTGGGTCTGCTTGCTGTCGGCGACGCGTTCGCCATTGGTGCGGTTGTCGCGCAACTGCTTGAGGTAGTAGCCGTTGATGCCCAGGTGCAGGTCCTTGACCACTTCCAGCGAACTGGCGAAGTTGAGCCAGGCGGCGTCGCCGGCCTGGCCGTTGCGGAACACGAAGCCGTCCCCCTGCGGCACGTTGGAGGCCTTGTCGGCGCGGAAGTTGTAAATGTAGTTAAGCCGTCCGCTGATTTCCCAGCGCGGCGTCGGCAGGATGCTGAAGGCCCAGCTCGGCAGCACCGACCAGTAGCCCGCGCCCTGGTTGACGTCGCGGTTGCGGTCGAACTTGCCGATCGGCGCCAGCACATCCAGTTCGAAGCGTTGCGAGAACACCGGGCGGCCATTGCGGATCACCGGTGCCATCTGCAGGTAGGGGCCGATGGTCAGGTCGCCCAGGCCGGCGCCGTTGTCGCGCAGCGCCACCGGGCTGTCGTACGCGAACGACGTATCCAGATCGACCAGCGCCGCCAGTGCGGTGATGCCGAGGGAGCCGCCGAACAGCTTGTAGTCGCTGAGGTAGGCGACCTGGGTGACCCACACCGAGGAGCCGATGTGCGGATCGCGAAACACCGGCACGTCGTCGCCGTGCGCGTCCTTGATCGCGTCGAAGTCGTAGCGGCGCAGGTACTGGATCGCGGTCCAGCCCGGGTTGGGCTTGCTGAAACCGTCGAAGAAGCTGGTGCCGCCGGTATTGATGCCGGTCGGCAAGGTGGCGCTCTGCGGCACCGATTGCGCGGCCGCCGGGGCGACCCAGGCGATGGCCAGCACGGCGAGCAGAGACAGGCGCGCACGGGCACGCGGCGACGAGGGGACACGGTAGCGGACACGCTTCACGGGCAGGCACTCCAAGCGAAAGGGGAACGGCGGGGTGCGGGGGGACAGGAACGCAAACACGCAGCGCGCGCAGGGCGCGACCACGCGGCGACGCACGCCGTCAGCGGGACGCTGGCGGCGGGTCGGGAATCAGCGAGAAAGAAGGGCGGACGGCAAGAACCAGCCGCGCCGCAGGGGGCCGCTACAGGCGGTCGAGCGCGTCCAGCCGGTCCAGCGCCTGCAGCAGCGCGCGTGCCGAGGTCGCGCCGAGCGCGGTGCCGAGCTGCTGCTCCATGCGCACCACTTCGGCTTCGGCCTGCGCCAACAGCGCCGTGCCGGCGGCGGTCAGATGCAGGTGCTGCATGCGCCGGTCCTGGCGCCCGCGCACCTGCCGCAGCAGTTTGCGCTTGACCAAGCGCGCGACCACGATCGCCAGGTTCGGCGGCGACACGCTCAACACCTCGCCCAGCTGCCGCTGGTTGATGCCGGGATTGGCGTCCACCAGCACCAGCAGCGAATACTCCACCGGCTTCAGCTCGAAAGCGCGCACGCAGTCCTGGAACAGCCGCCGCACCTGCAGTTCGGTGCGGGTGATGCGGTAGCCGATCAGGCTGGTCAGGCGCCGCTGGTCCACGCTGTCCGCCGTGTGCGGATCGGCGGGCAACGCGCTGTTGGACATCTCGGGACTCGGTTTCGAACTCACTGCGCTTCCTGCATGGGGCGTCCTGCGGCCAGGTCACGGCGGCTGCGCACGCATCCGTCGGCGCCGGCCGGCGGTGCCGTCGCCATTGCATTGTAGGGGCATGGCCGCGCATGGTCACAACACCGCGTCCACGCGCCGCAGCAGCGCCCGGTACGGCGCGGCGGCGGTCCACAGGCACAGCGCGCCGAGCAGCGCCGCACCCATGCACACCACGCCCAGCGACAGCCCGACCTGGCGCTCGTCGGCGAGTACGTGGTCGGTGCCCAGCGCCACCAGGTACGGCCCTAGGCCCAGCCCGATCAGGTTGACCAACAGCAGGTAGATCGAGGTGACCTGGCCGCGTAGGCGATTGGGGGTGACCGCCTGCAGGATCGCCGGCGCCAGCGCCACCGGCATGCCCAGCACGAACGTGGTCAGCGCGATCGCCGCCAGCGCCGGCCACGGCCCTGGTGCCACCGCGAACAGCGCACTGCTGATCACCAGCAGCACGGCGCCGACCAGCGAGATCTTCAGTGCCGCGTCGCGGCTGCCGCGCGCCGCCAGGCGGTCGGCCAGAAAGCCGCTGAACAGCATGCCGGCGATGCCGAAGGTGAGAATGATGATGCCGTAGGCCGGGCCGATCTCGCCCGGGGTCCACTGCCAGCGGCGGATGAAGGTGGCTGGCAACCAGGCGGTGATGCCGAAGGTGATCATCGCGATCACCCCGTTGGCCAGGAACAGCGCCACGTACACCCGCGCGTTGTCGCGCAGGTGGCTCAGGTCCGGGCGCACGCTGGGCACCGCCGCGGCCTGCTCGCGCCGCGCCGGCTCGCGCACCGTGGCCATCAGCGCGATCACCACCAGGCCGGGCAGCGCGACCAGGATGAAGGCCGCCTGCCAGGGCCGGAAGCTGCCCAGCAGCGGCAGCACCACCGTGCTCTCCTTGCTGGTGGCCGCGATCACCAGGCCACCGACGATGAACGCCGCCGCCGAGCCGATGTAGACGCCGGAGGTGTACACGCTCATCGCCCGCGCGCGTTTTTCCGGCGGGAAGTAGTCGGCCAGCATCGAGTACGCCGCCGGCGACAGCGAGGCCTCGCCGACGCCAACGAACACCCGCGCCAGGAACAGGGTGAAGAAGCTGGTGACGTAGGCGCCGGCGGCGGTCGCCGCGATCCATATCACCACGCCGAGCACGATCAGGTTGCGACGGTTGCGGCGGTCGGCGACGCGGCCGAGCATCACCCCGATCAGCGTGTAGAACACCGCGAAGGCGAAGCCATGGATCAGGCTGAAGGCCGAGTCGGACAGCTGCAGGTCGCGCTTGATCGGCTGCACCAGCAATCCGAGGATCTGCCGGTCGACGAAGGACAGCGTGTAGGCCAGCAACAGCACGATGGTGACGTACCACGCATACAGCGGGCGGTACGGCGCAGGCGATGGCAGCGGATCGCGCATGGAAAGGCTCCGGCTCAGAAGCGCAGGGTCAGGAAGGGGGCGATGTAGAAGTAGTCGCGGCCGCGCACCGGTCCCTCGCGCAGGAACGGCCCGGCCTGGGTGTAGTGGGCGTACACGTCCAGGCTGGCGAAGGCGTTGAAGCGATACTTCACCCACAGCACCGAGCGCGTGCCGATGTCGCGCGCATCGTTGGCGTCGCCCGGCTGCAGCACCCGCCAGCCGGCCGCGTATACGCCGTCGTGCAGGCTCTGCCGCTGCAGCTTGAGCACGTACATGTCGATCCACAGCCGCTCGCTGGGACGCAGCACCAGTTCCGGGCCGATGGCGCGCACGTTGCTGCTGATCATGCTGCCGTCGAACACCGAGGCGCGCGCGTACAGGCCATTGAAGGTGTTCAGTTCGCCATCGCGCGGATCGCGGTCGCCGGACGAGACCTCCATGCGCCAGCCCAGGCGCGGCGACCACGTCGTCGTGGCGAAGGTGTAGCCGCCGAACAGCGTGCCCTGCCAGGCGCGCACGCGCTGGCCGGCGAAATGGCCGCGCTGGCCGATCAGCTCCAAGTCGTAGTCCCAGCCCTGCACCGCGCCGCTCAGGCGCGTGGACAAGGTGTGCCGATGCTCCTCGCCGACCACGCCGCCATAGCGACGCCCGTCCTGCACGGTGTCCAGGTACAGCGTCTCCAGCAGCGCCGCCTTCGGCTGGCTGGGCGACAGCGGCACTTCGGCGTGCGCGCCCCACAGGCGCTGGTCGCGGTTGGCACGGTCGTCGAAGCTGCCGGTGCGGGTCAGCACCGGGCGTCCCCACAGCAGGCCGCCGCTCCAGCGCGGCTGCCGGGTCAGCAGCCGCACCGCATCGAACGGCATGCGCGAGTTGGCCGGATCGCGCGGGTCGAGCAGGCGCTGCCAGGCGTAGGCGATCTGCTGGCGGCCGGCGCGCAGGCGCCAGGCCGGCGCCTTCTGCCCGTCGGACAGTTCGACGAACCCCTGCGCCAGGTCCAGCGGGTTGCGGTCGGTGGCCTGCACGGGCCGTGTCTGCAGGCCAGCCACGCGGCTGTCGGCGAGTTCGCCGAACAGACGCACATACGCCGACGGCCGGTAGTCGGCCCACAAGCGCAGGCGCTGCTGCGCATAGCCGTGCGGATCGGTGGCGAAGCGGCCGAAGCCGGCGTGCTCGCGATAGTCGTACAGCGTGCGGCTCTCGCCGCCGAGGCTGAGCCAGCCGTCGCCGAGCGGGAGGTACTTCCACTTCTCCCAGCCCTGGCGCGAGCGCTCGGCCAGCGCCGAATAGTCTTCCTGATCGGCCAGCAGCTTGCTCTGCGGGCCGTTGGGTTCGGCATCGGCCTGGGCGCAGCCGACGCTGCACAGCATTGCCAGGCACACGCTACGGGGCGCACGCCGCGCGCGCGCAAGAGGCACAGTCATCGATTCCCTCCCAAGTCTCGAAGCCGGTGATGCGAAGGAGCGCGGTCCGCTATCCGGTCGCGCGGCCGAGTGGTGCGGTCATGACGGCGGCGCCGCGACCGCGCCCGGCGCGGTACCGGCATATAACTGCTCGACCAACGCCGCGCGCGCGCGCAGCACGTTGCGCTGGTTGATCGAACCCTTGTCGGTGATTTCGCCGGCCTCCAGGCTCGGCGGCTGCTCCAG
>NZ_AQOK01000302.1:0-10591 GCF_000364645.1 Xanthomonas sp. SHU 308
GTCGGCGGGCGCGGCGGATGCGGGCGCGCTCGCCGTCGCCGGGGTCTGCGCCGCGGCCGGCGCATCCGCGGCCTTGTCCTTGCACCCGCCCAACAGCAGGAAGGTTGCCGCCCACAGGGCCGTGGTTCCTCGCCTCATCGCACTGCGTCCTTTGGAGTCCGTTGGCGCGCGATGCTACCAAGAACCGCGGCGACGCCAAGTGACAGGTGTGCACGCCGCCAAGACCGACGCTGGCGGCGCAGCGCCCCGGCTCAGGGCGCGTCCGGCTCCATCGCCGGCACCGGCTGCGGCCGCGCCAGCAGCGGCTGGGTCAGCGCGTACAGGATGCGCAGGTCTTCATCGTCGAAGGCGCTGGCGTCGTTGCCGCGGTAGTGGTGGTGAAAGGCGCGCAGGGTCGCCGCACGGTCGTCGACCGGATAGCCGATCAGCGCCAGCGCCTGCCACGGATCGAAGCCGGGAGGCGCCGGCGGCGTGTCGGCGGCCGGCCAGCGGCCGAAGCCGGCGTCGGCCAGTCGCTTCCACGGAAACAGCGGGCCCGGGTCGACCTTGCGCGAGGCCGCGAAGTCCTCGTGGCCGACCACCTGGGTGCGCGGGATGCGCAGGCGCGTGCACAGGTCCTCGAGCAGGACCAGCAGGCTGTCGATCTGTTGCGGTGCGAACGGGGTCTTGCCGTCGTTGTCCAGTTCGATGCCGATCGAGGCGGAGTTGATGTCGGTGATGCTGCCCCAGCGCCCGGCGCCGCCGTGCCAGGCGCGGTCCTGGTCGGCGACCAGTTGGTAGCGCGTGCCGTCGCGGCCGATCAGGTAGTGGGCGCTGACCTTGCCCTTGCTGTTGTGCGAGCGCAGCGTGTCCAGGCTCTGCTGCACCGAGTGCTGGTCGGTGTAATGGATGACGATCAGGATCGGCCGGCGCGCGTCGTAGTTCGGCGACGGCACCCAGGTGGCCAGCGGATTGCGCTGCGGCGCGTGCGCGCAGGCCCCGAGCAAGGCCAGCGTGCCCAGCAGCAGCAGCCGGCGCACGGCGGACAGGGACGGCACGGGAACACGGGTCATGGACACTTCCTGGTCGGCGACGCACAAGCGTACGCAATCGGCGCGGCGACGGCGTGCAGGGACGGCCGACGCTCACCGGCGCGCACTCAGAAGCGGTAGTTGAAGTTGACGTACCACTGCCGGCCGATCGCGCTGTACACCCGCGGGAAGTACGGCCAGGTGGTGTAGGTGTCGTCGCGTGGATGCAGCGCGTCGAACACGTTGAGCACGCTCAGGCCGATGGTCGCCTTGTCGGTGATCTGCTTGGCGAGGTCGAGGTTCCACACCAGGTAGGGTGCCACCCGGCCGCGCTCGGCGTAGTCGGGCCGCGAGCCGTAGCGGTAGCCGTACACGCTGGCCGACCAGTCGCCGCGGTTCCAGTTCGCACGCCAGTTGCTGCGCGTGCGGAACGCCAGGTAGTCGACGTCGTTCATCACGTCCACCGGGCGCGCGCCGGCGAACTGCGCCACCTCCATCCGCAGCACCCGGGTCAGCCCGCCCTGCAGGCCGAGCGTGCCCCAGGCGCCGAGGTCGAGGTCGTAGCGCAGGCTGGCGTCGATGCCGTCGGTGCGCATCAGCGACTGGTTGATGGGGAAGGTCTTGAACGCGGTGATCTGGCCTTCGCTGGTCAGGTCGGTGCCGGGGCTGCGCGTCACCGCGTCCAGGTAGAAGCGGCAGGCCGCCGAGGCGGTGTCCACCGCGGCGCCAGCGCGGTCGCGGCCGAGCAGGCAGTTGGCGTTGTTCTCCAACAGGGTTTCGCTGGAGATGGCCTCGACCCGGCCCTTGAGTTCGATGCGGTAGTAATCCAGGCTAAGCGACAGCGCCGGCAGCGCATCCCACACCGCGCCGAGCGTGGTCGACTTGCCGGTCTCCTCGCGCAGCAGCGGATTGGAGGCCTGGGTGGAGAAGGTCTGATACTCGTGCGCGCTCGCGCAGGCCGCCGACAACGGATCCAGACCGTCGCGGCGGCACAGGTATTCG
Organism: Xanthomonas sp. SHU 308; assembly: GCF_000364645.1. NCBI lineage: Bacteria > Pseudomonadati > Pseudomonadota > Gammaproteobacteria > Lysobacterales > Lysobacteraceae > Xanthomonas > Xanthomonas sp. SHU 308. Next base: position 2,013 of record NZ_AQOK01000302.1, read on the forward strand.
TCGACCACGGTGGGATTGTTGGCGCTGGTGCCGGCGTAGATCCACAGCAGGTCTGGCGCGCGGAAGCTGGTGGCGTGGCTGCCGCGCAGCAGCAGGGTGTCGAACGGACGCCACTCCAGACCGGCCTGCCAGGTCGCCGCGCCATCGACCGCGGTGATGTCGTCGTAGGCGTCGTAGCGCGCGGCCAGGGTGGCGCTGAGCCGGCTGGCGATCGGCACGCGCAGCTCCAGCCCTGCGGCGTAGCGCTTGCGCGGGCCGCCACCCGGCGTCTGGGTGAGGTTGTAGATGCGCTCGCTGCCGGTGTAGTCGACGGTGGTGCGCGGATCGGGCTGCAGGTCGTAGGTCTGCCGCGCCGCTTCCAGCACGGTGGCGATCTGCACCATGCCCGCCGGCAGCTCGAACAGGTCGCCGCTGACCACGAACTGCGCCTGGTCGGTGGCCGATTCGCCGCGGCTGACCACCTCGGTGGTGAGCTGCTGGTACAACGCCGGGCTGCCGGGCGCGAACAACCGGTCCGGGCGCACACGGCGGATTTCGGTGCCGTCCGGCCGATAGCCCAGCACCGGCCCGAAGTAGTAATCGCGCACCGCGTTGGTGAGGAAGCGCGGGCGCCGCGTGGTGGTGTCGTAGCGCGACAGCGACACGCTGGCATCCCAGTCGAAGCGCCCATCGAAGGCCTTGCCGCGCACGCCGGCGTTGAGGTTCCAGCTGCGCTCGTCGTAGTCGATGGTCTTGATGCCGCCGACCTCGTCCGGCAGGAAGATGCGCTGCGCGGTGACCAGCCCCAGGTCCGGATCGTAGGCGGTGAACGCGCCTTCGCCGATGTAGTAGTGGGTCTGGCTGGAACTCTTGTCCTGCGCGCGGTTGGCCAGCAGTTGCGCGTAGGCGGTGACGTCGTGGCCGAGCTCGGCATCGCCGGCCAGATAGGCCGAGGTCTTGCCGTAGCCGTTCTGCACCGAGCGCCCGGCGTAGTAGTCGAACGCGCCGCAGCGGTTGGCTGCGGGCAGGCTGTCGCTGGTGCGGTAGGGCCGGAATGCCGGATTGGTCGCGGCGCAGGCCGCGGCCAGCGCCTGCGGCGAGGTCGACAGCGTGCCCGCCAGCGGCCACAGATAGGTGGTGCCGCGGCGCAGATACACGCCGGAGATGGACACGTTGGGCGAGCTGGGGTCGGCCTTGTTGGCCGGATGGTCGTCGTAGGAATCCATGAAGTCGCGCTGGCGGGCGACGATGGGTTCGCGATCCAGCCGCTCGAAGGCGTAGGTGACGCTCCAGCCGTCGCCGCGGCGCCCGCCAGTCCACTGCAGTTGCCCGCTATCGCCGCCGCCGCGGGTGGTGGTGCCGGCACGCACGCGCAGGCTGTCGCCCTGGAAATCGCGCTTGGTGATGATGTTGACCACGCCGGCGACCGCGTCGGAGCCGTAGATGGCCGAGGCGCCGCCGCTCATCACTTCGATGCGCTCCACCGCCGCCGCGGGGATGCTGCCCAGGCTGACCGCGGTGCCGTTGGCGCCGTAGGACTGCGGATAATCGGCCATGCGCTTGCCGTTGAGCAGGATCAGCTGGTAGCCCGGCCCCAGCCCGCGCAGGTTGAGGTACTGGCCGTTGGGCGAACTGCCGGTCTGGTCGCTCTCGTTGAAGGTGCTGCCGCTGAACTGGGTCAGCGTGCCCAGCGATTCCCACACCGTAGCGAAGCCCTGCTTGCGGATGTCCTCGGCGGTGATGACGGTGACCGGCGCCGGGCCTTCCACCTGCGCGCGGGCGATGCGCGAGCCGGTGACCAGTACCGCATCGAGATCGCGCGGCGTCGCCGCCTGTTCCTGCGCCGCGGCCGGCAAGGCCCCGACCAGCGTCGCCAGCGACGCCAGCGCCACGCGCACGGACCGCAAGGGAAAAGGACGACGAACGATTCGCATGGGCACGCGGCTCTCCTGCTGGCGCGGGTGGATGGCGCGAACGTCGCGGGCGCGGCCACGGCCGAGCGCCTGTCCCTGGCGTCCACGCACACGGCGATGACCCGTGCGCGGCACGCGGCCATCGTGTTGCGGGTTCCTGCATCTTGCCGAGCGGACGCGGCGCTGCCGTGCGGTGCCTGCACGTTCCCCAGCGCCATCGCCACGCGCCCCCTGTGCAGCCGGGTGTAACACGCGCTCGCAAAACCTGTCAACGCAGCGCCTTGACAGAAAAAAACCGGGAATCGAAGATCCTGGCGTCGGCGCGTGACATCCGCCGACCTTCTTTCCAGACAGTGGGTTCCCATGATCACGATGCGCGGCCTGTGCCTGTTGCTCGCCGCGGCGGCGAGCGGCGCCATCGCCACGGCACGCGCCACCGAGGCCATGCCGCTGCAGGCACAGCCGGCGCAGTTGCAGGCCGAACACTGGATCGCGCGGCTGCCGGCGGCGTCGGCACCGTTGCTGGAGGCGACGCAGCGCGCCGCGTTCAACGCCCGGCTGCTGCGCGACGACCCGTCGATGCACGACCTGACGGCGCTGCCGACGCAACTGCCCGCCGCGCAGGTGCGCGCGCAGATCCTGGCGCTGTCGGCGCCGCCGACGCGCACGCTGTACGACAGCCAGGGCGGCGTACTGGACGCCGCGCGATTGCAGGCGCTGCAGCGCGCGCTGGCGCTGGACGCGCTGCCGGCGCAGGTGCAGCCGCGCTATGCATTGGTGGTGCAACGCGCCGACCTGCGGCGCTTCCCGACCGCCGAGCGCGTGTTCAGCGACCGCGCCGATCGCGACATCGACCGCTTCCAGGAATCGGCGCTGTATCCGGGCAGTGCAGTGGCGATCCTGCACGCCAGTGCCGATGGCCAGTGGCTGTTCGTGCTGGCGAACAAATACGCTGCCTGGATCGCCCGCAACCGCGTGGCCGAGAGCGACCGCGCCAGCGCGCTGGCGTACGCGCAGCGCACACCGCGACTGCTGGTCACCGGCGCACGCGCGGCCACCGTGTTCACCCCGGACCTGCCTGCCGCCTCGCAGGTGGCCCTGGACATGGGCAGCGCGCTGCCGTTGCTGCGCGACTGGCCGCCGCAGAACGTGGTCAACGGCCAGTCGCCGCTGGCCGCCTACGTGGTGCAGCTACCGCTGCGCGACCGCGACGGACGCCTGCAACTGGTGCCGGCGCTGATACCGCGCAGCGCCGACGTCGCCGAGGCGCCGCTGCCGGCCACGCCGCAGATGCTGCTGCAGCAGGCGTTCAAGTTCCTCGGCGAACGCTACGGCTGGGGCAACAGTTACGACGCGCGCGACTGCAGCGGCTTCGTCGTCGACCTGCATCGCAGCCTCGGCATCGAGTTGCCGCGCAACACCGGCGACCAGGCGCGCAGCCCCGCACTGATGTCGGTGCCCTACACCGCCAGCGACCCGCTGCCGCAGCGGCGGCAGGCATTGGCGCAACTGCGCGTCGGCGACCTGGTCTATATCCCCGGCCACGTGATGCTGGTGATCGGCCACGAAGACGGCCAGACCTGGGTGATCCACGACGTGGCCGGCGCCAGCTACCGCGACGCCGCCGGCCAGCTGCAGCGCGTGCGCCTCAACGGCGTGTCGGTGACGCCACTGGAACCGCTGCTGCTAGGCGACGGCACGCCGTTCATCGACCGCATCACCCGCATCCAGCGCCTGCGCGCGCCGACCGCCGAATGAAGATCACCGAGATCCGCCTGGGCATGCTGCGCGTGCCGCTGAAGACCCCGTTCAAGACCGCGCTGCGCACCGTGCAGGCGATCGAGGACGTGGTGGTCATGGTCCACACCGACGATGGCCGGATCGGCCATGGCAGCGCCCCGGCCACGCCGCCGATCACCGGCGACACCCATGGAGCGATCATCGCGGCGATCGAGCGCTGCCTGGCACCGCGCCTGATCGGCGAGGACATCGCCGACCTGCAGCGCCTGCGCGGCCTGATCCAGGGCGCGCTGGAACACAACAGCAGCGCCAAGGCGGCGCTGGAGGTCGCCGTGCACGACCTGTGGGCGCAGCTGCATGGTGCGCCGCTGTACCGCCTGCTTGGCGGTGGCACGCCGCACCTGAGCACCGACCTCACCATCAGCGTGAACGCCGTGGACACGATGGTGGCCGACGCGCTGTCGGCGCTGGCGCGCGGGTTCGTGGCGCTGAAGATCAAGATCGGCACCGATCTCGCCGAGGACATCGCACGGGTCAAGGCGATCCATGCCGCGGTCGGCGATCGCGCGCAGCTACGACTGGACGCCAACCAGGGCTGGACACCGAAGCAGGCGGTGCAGGCGATGCACGCGCTGGAACATGCCGGGGTCACGCTGGAACTGCTGGAGCAGCCGGTCAAGGCCGGCGACGTGGACGGCCTGCAGTACGTGACCGAGCGCGTGCAGACCCCGGTGATGGCCGACGAAAGCGTGTTCTCGCCGGCGCAGGCGATCGCGTTGCTGCAGCGGCGTGCGGCGGACATCGTCAACATCAAGCTGGTCAAGGCCGGCGGCCTGTCCAACGCGCTGCGCATCGCCGACATCGCCGCGGTGTACGGGCTGCCGTGCATGATCGGCTGCATGCTCGAATCGAGCATCGGCGTGGCCGCGGCGGCGCACCTGGCGGTGGCGCGCGCGGACGTCATCACCAAGGTCGACCTGGACGGCCCGTCGCTGGGGGCATTCGATCCGGTGGTCGGCGGGGTGCAGTTCGACGAGGCGCAGATCCGGATTGGCGATGCGCCGGGACTGGGGATTCGCGAGATCCACGGGTTGGAGCTGTTGCCGCGATCGGTGTAATGGCGCCGAGCATGGCTGGCTGGCTCTAGCAATTGTCGGAGGGACTTCATTCCCGACTGCTGTCGCAATCGGTCATGGGATGGCTTCACTCGTCGCGACCGAAGTCGCTCCCACAGGAGCTTGCGGGGAGCCTGCCGGGTGCACGGTGGGAGGGACTTCAGTCCCGACGCATCGCGCCATCGGAACGCATAGCACTTCGCTCGCCTCGGCTGCATGGCAGCCGAGGCCTAGAGGAGGCCAATGCGCCGCCCGCCAACTCCGCAGGCGGCGCAGTGTCACTAGACCACGGCCTTTCAGCCACCATAGGGATCGACAGTGCGAATGCTCCCGTCCGGCTCGACGTGCAGCGGCGTGCACTTGACCGAGCGCAGGTGGGTCACGCCGCCGGACAACAGGGCGTCGTGGTAGAACAGGTACCAGCGCCCCTGAAACGCGCAGACGGAGTGGTGCGTGGTCCAGCCCACTACCGGCTTCAACAGCACGCCGCGATAGGTGAACGGGCCATACGGACTGTCGCCGATGGCATAGCACAGCAGATGCGTATCGCCGGTGGAATACGACAGGTAATACCGGCCCTGATCCTTGTGCAGCCACGGTCCCTCGAAGAAGCGGCGCGCGTGGTCGTCGGCGCGCAGCGGCTGACCGTGTTCATCGAGGATGACGATTTCGCGTGTGCGCTCCGCCAGCTGGGTCATGCCCGCGTCCAGCCGGGCGATGCGCGGGCCCAGTGCCGGCGCATCGCCCTCAGGCTCGACGTGCGTCGCATCGAAGCGGTCGTCGCGGTACTTCTGCAACTGCCCGCCCCAGATGCCGCCGAAGCACAGGTAGTGCGCGCCGTCGTCGTCCTCGAACACGGCCGGGTCGATCGAATAGGTGCCCGCGATCGGCTCGGGTTCGGCGGCGAACGGGCCTTCCGGACGATCGGCTACCGCCACGCCGATGCGGAACAGGCCGTGCGCGTCCTTGGCGGGGAAGTACAGGTAATAGCGACCGTCGCGGCTGGCCGCGTCCGGCGCCCACATCTGCCGGCTGGCCCAGGGCACGTCGCGCACATGCAGGGCGACGCCGCAGTCGGTGGCCGCTCCGTCGGGCGTGTCCATACGCAGCACGTGGTAGTCCTCCATGCCGAAGTGGCCGCCGTCGTCGTCGAACGGCGCACCGCTGTCGATGTCGTGCGACGGATAGATGTACAGGCGCCCCTCGAACACATGGGCCGACGGATCGGCCGTGTAGATGTGCGTCACCAGCGGTTGCGCGATGGCATGCGCCGCGAGGTGGCCGAGGTCGCTGAGTTCACCCACCTCGCTGCCCTGGCGTCGCGCCTGCAGGTCGTGTTCGATGCGATGTTCCATGCGCTTGTCGATCCGGTAGAAGCACAGCAGCGCCACCGCCACCAGGAACGGGAGGGCGCTGTAGACGCTCACGGTCAGGCGGATGCCGTCCACCACGGCCTGCGGCTGCTGTTCGGCGCCTGCCTGGTAGCCATGGTGCGCGAGGATGCCGGCGACCAGCGCGCCGCCGATGCTGAGCCCGATCTTCAGCCCGCACAGCATCGCCGAGAAGATGATCGCGGTGGCGCGGCGATGGTTCTTCCACTCGGAGTAGTCGGCGACGTCGGCAATCATCGCCCACAGCAAGGGGATGGTGATGCCGTAGCAGAAGCCGTGCAGCATGAAGGCGCCGAAGGCCACGCCGATCGCAGTGGGCGGCAGGACGTAGAACACCAGCAGGAACAGAGTGGAGACCAGCAGCGCGCCGCCAAAGGCATCGCGCTTGCCGAAGCGGTCGGCCAGCCGCCGCGAGAAGCCGATGCCCAGGATCATGCACAGGATGCCGCAGGCGTTGAACAGGCTGAACGCCGAGGTCGCCGGATCCTGCGGCCAGGTGAAGCCGGACAGTCCCCAGCCGCCGAGCAGCGCGTTCACCCCGCCGATGAAGCCGTTGAAGCCGGAGGCGTCGAGAAAGCCCGCCAGCGCGGCCTCGCTCAGGTAGTACTGGAAGTAGTAGATGTAGGTGCCGCCCTTCAGCGCCAGGTTGACGAAGACCAGCACCGTCAGCGCCAGCATCACCTTCCACGGCCGGTTGTGCAGCAGGTCGGACAGGTCCTGCAGCACGCCGGCGCTCTGCTCCTTGGCCGGCACGATGCGCTCGCGCGTGGTGGCGAAGGTGATCAGGAAGAACAGCGTGCCCACCACCGCGAACACCGTCATCAGGCGCTCGAAGCCGCGCACGTTGTCGCCGTCACCCAGGATCAGCACCAGCGGCAACAGCAACACCTGGATGATGAACTGCGCGATCATCACCGCCACGAAGCGGTAGGCCGACAGGCTGTTGCGCTGAGCCATGTTGCCGGTGAGCACGCCGCTGAGCGCCGAATACGGCAGGTTGTTGGCCGCGTACACCAGCATCAGCAGACCATAGGTGGTCAACGCGTAGACGACCTTGCCGCGCGCGCCCAGCTCCGGCGTACTGAAGGCGAGCAGCGACAGCACCCCGAACGGAATCGCCGTCCACAGGATCCAGGGTCGGAACTTCCCCCAGCGGGTGGCCGTGCGATCGGCGGCGATGCCGATCAGCGGGGTGAACACGAACGCGCCGAGCAGGCCGATCACGAAGATGATCGTCGCCGCCGTGGCGGCCGGCAACCGGTACACGTCGGTGTAGAAGAACGCCAGGTAGGTGATCAGGGTCTGGAAGATCAGGTTCGCCGCCAGGTCGCCCAGGCTGTAGCCCAGCTTCTCCCGCACCGACAGCGTGTGCGCGGCGGTCTCCGCACTGCGGGCCTCAGTCACGGCGCGCCTCCACGGTGAAGCGCGCACGCACGCGGGCATCGGCGCTTGAACCGCCGATCCGTACTTCGTAGCTTCCTGCCGGCACGACGTAGGTGCCGCGCGCATCGTCGTACTGGCGCAGCGCCTGCCGCGCGTCCAGTTCGAACGTCAGGGTTCGGCGTTCGCCCGGGGCCAGGCGCACGCGCTGGAAGCCGCGCAGTGCCTGCTGCGCATCGCCGGGCGCGGCCGCCAGCCGCCGCACGTACAGCTGCGCGACTTCGTCGCCGGCGCGCTTGCCGGTATTGGCCACCTCCACCTGCACCTTGAGGCGTCCGTCGTCGGCGATGCGCGGCGCATCCACGCGCAGCTTGCCGTAGTCGAAGCGCGTATACGACAGCCCGTGGCCGAACGGATACAGCGGCGTGCCGCGGAAGTAGCGGTAGGTGCGGCCTTCCATCGCGTAATCGTCGAAGGCCGGCAGCACCTGATCCGCCCTGTAGAACGTCACCGGCAGGCGCCCCGCTGGATTGACCTCGCCGAACAGCGCCTGGCCCACCGCGGTGCCGCCGCGCTGCCCCGGATACCAGCTCATCAGGATCGCCGGCAGATGCGCCTGCGCCCACTCCACCGCCAGCGCCGAGCCGCCGGTCAGCACCATCACCACCGGCTTGCCGGTGGCGTGCAGCGCTTCCAGCAAGGCGCGCTGCGGCGCGGGCAGGCGCAGGTCGGTGCGGTCGCCGCCGGCGAAGCCCGGGTAGTCCACCTTCATCTCTTCGCCCTCGACATCGCCGGTCAGCCCGCCGACGAACACCACCACGTCCGCGTTGCGCGCGGCATCGAGCGCCTCGTCGAACGGCGGCTTCGCCCCGGGCATGCGCCAGCCCAGGCGCACGCTCGCGTCGCGCTCGGCGTCGTAGTACTCCAGCTTCACCGCATAGGCGCGGCCCGCCTGCAGGTCCAGGTCCACGCCGTCGGCGCGCATGCGATCGCTGTCGGTCCAGTGATCCAGCACCAGCTTGCCGTCGACATAGAGGCGGAAGCCGTCGTCGGCGGCCGCC
>NZ_AQOK01000303.1:0-14760 GCF_000364645.1 Xanthomonas sp. SHU 308
GGCAGCAGCTGGCCACTCCAGCGGATGCTGAAATGATCGTTGGGAATGCCCTGCCCCGGCCCCGCTTCGCCGCGGGCCAGCAGGTTGTCGGTCGGCGAGCCGCGGTCCCAGCGGAAGCCGATCTGCGCGTCGGTGCGCACCAGCGCCGGCGTCCCCGACAGATCCGGCGTGCGGAAATATTCGCCGCGCAGGCCGCGTTCCGGCGAGTCCGCCGAGGGCCGAAGATACGCCGCCTCGATCAGCGGCGTGGCGCTCGGATCGTCGCGCCCTTCGACCAGATCCACACCGCGCGCATAGCGCACCTCGATGCCCTTGGCCGCGTCGCGGATGCCCTGCAGGATCGTCACCGGCGCCGCCGGTGTGCCGAAGTAGTTGCCGAGCAGGGCCATGGTGTCGTCGGCGGTCGGGCCGACCACGGCGATGCGCTTGAGCGTGCGCGACAGCGGCAGCACGCCATCGTTCTTCAGCAGCACCAGCGATTCCTGCGCGGCCTGCAGGGCCAGCGCATCGTGCGCGGGCGCCTGGTTCACCGACGCCGGAATCCGCGCCCAGCGCACGCGCTCGGGCGGGTCGAACATGCCCAGTCGCATGCGCGCGGCGAACAGGCGCGTCACCGCATCGTCGATCTCCGCTTCGCCGATCAGCCCCTGGCGTACCGCCGCCGGCAGCGTAGCGTACTCCTGGCCGCACTCCAGTTCGGTGCCGTTCCTGACCGCCAGCGCCGCGGCGGCCTCGCGACTGGGCGCCAGATGGTGATGCTTCCAGATATCGACGATGGCCCAGCAGTCCGACACCACGTAGCCGGTGAAGCCCCAGTCGCGGCGCAGCACGTCGCGCAGCAGGAACTGGCTGGCGCTGGCGGACTCGCCGTATACGCGATTGTAGGCGCCCATCACCGCGTCCACCTTGCCCTCCTTCACCAGCGCCTCGAATGCCGGCAGGTAGGTGTCGTAGAGGTCGCGCTTGCTGGGGCGGGCGTCGAAGTGGTGACGGTCGGCCTCCGGGCCGCTGTGCACGGCGAAATGCTTGGCGGTGGCATCGAGCTTGCGGTACACCGGATCGTCGCCCTGCAATCCCTGCACGAAGGCCACGCCCATGCGCGCGGTGAGGTAGGGATCCTCGCCGTAGGTTTCCTGGCCGCGTCCCCAGCGCGGGTCACGGAAGATGTTGATGTTCGGCGACCAGAAGGTCAGCCCCTGGTAGCGGCCATGCGCGCCTTCGCGCAGGAACTGGTGGTGCTTGGCGCGCGCCTCGTCGCTGATGGTGCTGGCCACCTGCCCCATCAACGGCACGTCGAAGGTGGCGGCCAACCCGATGGCCTGCGGAAACACGGTGGCCTGCCCGGCCCGCGCCACGCCATGCAGCGCCTCGTTCCACCAGTCGTAGGCCGGTACGCCCAGGCGCTCGATCGCCGGCGCGGCGTTCTGCATCTGCGCCGCTTTCTCCTCCAGGGTCATCTGCGCGACCAGCGCCGCCGCCCGGGCTTCGAAGCTGGCCGAGGTGTCCTGCCACGGCTTGACGCCTTCGGCGTGGCCGGCGCGGGCCAGTGTGGCAGCGACGCACAGCGCCAGCGTGCGGAACAGGCGGCCACGAACACCGCTGCGAAAGGAAGACCTGCGCGTCATCATCGTTTGCTCCTGGGGGCGCGCTCGTCGCGCGCGAAAGGACCGAGCAGGGCGCCCACGAAGCCGCCTGCCCGATCCGTACTCAACACGGTTCCGTCGACGTCGTCGGCGAGGGTCTGCCAAGCCTCCCCCGTGCCGGTGTCGAACGCGAACGCATACTTTCCTTCGTCACCGGAGATCTTCAGGCGCAGTGCGCTGGACGCGTCCAGCTCGCGGCTGGCCAGCGTTTTGGTCGCGCCCTTGCCCGCGCGCGCTTCGAGGAACACGGCCACGCGATCGCGGCCCACGCGGCGTACGCCAAGGAAATACCACCAGTCCTCGTTCTGGAACGCCGCCAGCCCGGCCGCCACGCCCGCTTCGGGGCGCGTCATTGCGGTGCTGGCCTCGAACCGCAAATGCTGCTGGCGGCGCCCCAGGAACGCGGGGTTGCGCAAGGTGTCCAGGTTCTCCGGCAGCGGATGCACGGCCAGGCTGCCCGGACGCGTGCGCAGGTCCACCCAGTCCTGCTTGGGCACGCGCACGCGCAACCAGCCGCGGCCAAGCGTCGGCGCATCGAACTCATCACGCTCGACGAAGTTGCCGGTGGACGGCGCCTGCGACGCCTCGCCCTGCATCCACGACGGCGCCTTGACCGCATATGGGATGGGCTGCCCGGCCGGCAGGATCACCGGCCAACCGTCGCGCCACTGCACCGGCAGCAGGTAGGTCTCGCGCCCGGTGTTGTAGTGGCGCACGTCGTAGGTGCGGCTGGCCAGGAACACCGCCCACCACGAACCATCCGGCCCTTCCACCAGGTCCGCATGCCCGGCATTGGCGATCGGCAGCGATCGGTCGTCGGGCAGGTCGCGCTGGGTGAGGATCGGATTGCCCGCATACGGCTGGTAAGGCCCCCACACGTCGAGGCTGCGCAGCACCACCTGCGAGTGCTGCGGCCCGGTGCCGCCCTCGGCGTCGGACAGGTAGTACCAGCCGTCATGTCGATACAGGTGCGGCCCCTCGATCCAGATCGGATTCTTTGCCGGCTCGACGCCGCCGTCGATCAGCACCTTGCGCGGCCCCACCGGGGTGAAGGTCGCCAGGTCGAGTTGCTGCATCCAGATCGCGCGGTGGCCGTCGTAGCGCGGCGGGCCGGGCGGCGCGTCGTTGTTGAGCAGGTAGACACGGCCGTCGGCATCGAAGAACAGCGACGGATCGATGCCACCGATGCCCGACAGCCAGTGCGGGTCCGACCAGGGGCCGGCGGGATCGCGCGCAGTGGCGATGAAGTTGCCGCCGCTGTCCACGGCGGTGGTGACCACGTAGAACACGCCGTCGTAGTAGGAAATGGCCGGCGCGAAGATGCCGCGCGACACGCTCAGGCCGTCGAAATCCAGTTGCGTCGGCCGCTCGATCACGTTGCCGATCTGTTTCCAGTGCACCAGGTCGACGCTCTCGAACACCGGAATGCCCGGGAAGTAGGTGAAGCTGGAATTGACCAGATAGAACCGCCCATTCGCGCGGACGATGCTCGGGTCGGCGTGGAAACCGGCCAGGATCGGGTTGCGGTAATGCCCGGCCGGCAACGGCGCCTCGAAGGCCGCGTCGCGCCCGGCGTAGTCGAACCAGTCGAAATATGCCGGCGGTGCGGGCGCGGCCCACAGCGGTTGCAGCGCAGCGGACAACAGCAGGACGGCCGTGGCGAGCAACGGGCGCATCAGGGAACTCCTTCGGATAGTGCGAGTTCGAACGGTCCTGCCGGCGCACCGGAACGGTCGCGCAGCGTGCAGACCGGGCCATCGGCCCAGCAGTAGCGCACGCGCGCGGCGGAGGCGGCCTGCGGGCTGCGCAGCACCACGTCGCGCCCGTCCAGCGCGGCATCGGCATAGGTACAGCGCTGCGCCTGGGCATCGCAGAGCTCGAAGCCGATGGGGCCGCTCGCCCCGGTCGTGACCAGGCGGCCGTCGACGTCGTCGAACACGATGCGCACTCCGCACTGCGTGCGCGTTGCCGTGCGGGGGATCGGGCCGGACGGCGCCAGCGCGCGTTCGCCGTAGACCACGTGGCGCGCCGCCCGCGCCAGGCGCCGCCCCAGTTCCTGCTTGTTCGGCGGATGGATGTCGTAGGCATCGCCGATGTCGATGGCCACCGCGAGGCCGCTGTGCGGGTCTTCCGCGGCCACGCGGCGCTGCGCCTCGCGCACCTGCGCCCAGCCGCTCTCCACTGGGGCCTGCGGCGGCAGGCCGTAGCCGGCGAGCTGCACCACCAGCAGCGGCATCTTTGCGCCGAACTGCCCGCGCCAGTCGTCGCGCAAGCCACGCAACCGCGTCGCATAGGCCGCGCCCTCGCCGGTGTTGGATTCGCCCTGATACCACAGCATGCCGCGCAGCCCGTAACGCCCCAACGGCGCGATCATGCCGTTGTACAAGGTCGACATGCCGGAGGCCGCGTGCCACGGCGCCAGCGGCGGGGACTGTGGATCGGGGGCGACCCGATACTGCCAATGCGCATCCAGGACGATCCGCGTGCCGGCGTCCAACTGCACGGCATGGGCGCTCGCCGGGCCTGCCAGCCCGCCCTCGCCGTAGGTATCCAGCACGTTGACGACCACCGTGTTGCTGCCCGCTTTCAACAGGCCGGGCGGAAGCGCATACCGGCGCGGATCGCTTGGCGCGTTCTGGCTGCCCACGGCCACGCCGTTGACCCAGGTCATGTCGGTCTCGTCGACCGGCCCCAGCACCAGCCGTGCGCCCTGCGCCGCCTGCGCGGCGCTCAGGGTGACCTGGGTGCGATACCAGACCATGCCGTTGTAGTCGGCCAGCGCCGGCACGCCCCAGCGCTCCCATGCGCCGAGCGCCTCCGGCGCGTCCTGCCATCCGGTGCCGCCAGTGCCGGGCTGCCATGGCGTATCGGCCGGCTTGGCACCGGCGCGCGTGGTCCACCACTGCTGCCAGTGCCGACCCCAGCGCGCGCTCGCGGCGACGGGGTCGGTGGCGTACAGCGCCAGCACGTCCAGCGCCTCGTCCATGCCACCCTGCGCACGCAGCGCGTCGGCGCTGGTCCAGGCCTCGATCCGCGCACCGCCCCAGGCCGCCTGGATCAGCCCCATCGGCACCTTGACCGTCTTCTGCAGCTCCCGCGCGAAGTAGAAGCACGCGGCCGAAAACTCCCGCACTGTCTCCGGCGTCGCGGGTTGCCACGCGACCGCAGCCGCGAACGCATCCTGCGGCGCGACCGCCGCGGCTTTGGGCACGGTGAACAGACGGATGCTGGGCTGGGCGGCCGCGGCCAGTTCGCGGCTCGCATCCAGCGCGCGCCATACCGGCAGCTCCATGTTCGACTGCCCGGAACACAGCCACACATCGCCCACCAGCACATCGCGCACGACCTGGCGCGCCTGTCCCGCGCGCACGGTCATGTCGTAAGGACCGCCCGCGGCGACCGGCTTGAACGTGGCATGCCAGCGGCCGCCGGCATCGGCACGTGCGCTGACCGACTGCCGGGCGAAGGTCACCGACACCGTGGCACCCGGCGCGGCGTCGCCCCACACCAGAAGCGGCCGGTCGCGCTGCAGCACCGCGTGATCCTGGAACAGCGCATGCAACAGCGGCGGCGCCGCGTCCTGCGCCACGCAGGGCGTGGCGCAGCATCCCAAGGCCGCCGCCAGCAGCCAGCCCCTCCACATGGTCGGCTTCATCGTCCATCTCCGGGTGCGGAAGGGAATTGCAGTGCCTGGTACCAGGCCAACGGGTGCGGCGGCGGCGCTTCGCCTGCAGGCAACGGCCGTCCGCTGACCGACTGGAAGTACGCAACGCTGGCATCGCGCCACCACTGCGCTTCGCGCAGCTGGATGCGCAGGAACGCCGCCACCTGCGCGTGCCGCTCGGCATCCACCTTGCCGCACAGTCCATCCCAGGTGGCCTGCATGGCCTGCACCTGACGCACGCCTTGCGTATAGCGGCCGACCAGTTCGTCCCACAACGGCCGTCCGGAGGCCATGCGGTGGTCCCACGGCACGTGGTGGAACCACAGCAGCAGCGACTCGGGCACCCGCGCCGGGTCGCCATACACGGCCGCCACGTCCGGCGCGTACTGGCTCACCGCATTGCTGCCATGCGCAGTGCGATCGAAGCCGATGCCATTGCGGTCGGCGCGGTGGTAGTACACCGCGGTCCAGTCCGCGCGCGGGCCGCCGTCCACCCAGGGGCCGGGGCCGTAGTGGTGGCCGCGCGCCATCAGATGGTGCAGGCCCAGCGGGGTCATGTAGTTCACCGCGGCCTCGCGCGAGCCCATCATCATCCCGACGATGGGCTGCACCACCTCCGGTGCCGGCGAGAACGTCATCGCCACCCAGTCCGAGGCGATGGCGCGGGCGGATTGGTGCGGATTCCAGGCGAGACGACCGAAGGCGTACCAGTTGGCCTGGTCGAAGTGCGAGCCGCTCCAGGTGCGGTCGTTGCCGATGTTGGCGACGCCGGCGATGCCGGTCAGGGCGTGGCCTTCCAGTGTGCCATCCACCACGTCCGCCACCGTGGATCCTGCGCCGCGGGCATGGGTGTCGGATTGCAGCACGTCCTCGTACAGCGGCCCCAGGTACACCAGGTGCGTGGCGAAGCCGAGATACTCCTTGGTGATCTGGAATTCCAGCATCAGCGGCGTGCGCGGCATGGCGCCGAACAGCGGATGGAAGGGCTCGCGCGGCTGGAAATCGATGGGCCCGTTCTTGACCTGCACGATCACGTTCGGGCGGAAGGCGCCGTCGAGGCCGACGAACTCGGTGTAGGCCTGCATGGCGCGGTCCACCGGCACGTCGTGGGCGTAGACGAAGGCCCGCCACATCACCACGCCGCCGTGCGGCGCCAGCGCATCGGCCAGCAGGTTGGCGCCGTCGGCGTGCGAACGGCCATAGTCCTGCGGGCCGGGCTGACCTTCCGAATTGGCCTTGACCAGGAAGCCGCCGAAATCCGGAATGCGCGCGTAGATCTCGTCGGCCTTGTCGCGCCACCAGCGCTGCACGGCCGGGTCGCGCGGATCGGCAGTGTTCAATCCCCCCAGTTCGATGGGCGCGCTGAAGCGTGCGCTCAGGTAGATGCGGATGCCGTAGGGCCGGAACACGTCCGCCAGCGCCGCCGCCTTGTCGAGGTAGGCCGGCGCCAGGCTCTGCGCATTGGCGTTGACATTGTTGAGCACGGTGCCGTTGATGCCGATCGAGGCATTGGCGCGCGCGTAGTCGGTGTAACGCGGGTCGCGCCATTCCGGCAGGCTCTGCCAGTCCCACAGCGAGCGGCCCGCATAGCCGCGCTCGACGTGGCCGTCCAGGTCGTCCCAATGGTCGAGCACGCGCAGCCGGATCCGTGGCGACTCGCGCACCGCGAGCGCTTCGAGCGATGCGCCGGTCTGCAGCAAGCGCAGCAGATGGAACACCCCGTACAACACGCCGATGTCCCGGCGTGCCGCCACCAGCAGCACCGCGTGCCCGTCGATGCGGGTGCGCTTGAGCAGGTAGCCCTCCTCGCCCAGCGATGCGATCTCCTCGCGGAACGGTGCGATCGCTGGCGACGACTGCGGCGTGCCCAGCACCACCGCATGATCGCCGCTTGCGGAAGCACGCGTCGCCGGGGCGTGCCCCAGCAGGCCGGTGAGGCCACGCACCAGCTCGTCGCGCGCCACGCGCTGCGTCGGCGTCCGCGCCGGCGCCACCACCTCGTCCAGGTGCGTGTCGCCATCCGCACGTGCGGCGCCTTGCGAGGGCAGGTAACGCAGCCACAGCGCTGCGCCGTCCTCCGCGCGCAGGCTGCCCGCGCAGACCATCAGCACCATGGCAGCGCATGCCATCCACTGACACCGCATGACATGCGGACGGCACCCAATCGCCGCCAGCAAACCTTGTAAGCTGACGGCGTACCCGCGGCGCGGCAGCGTCAGGAACAACAAAGGGAACGCGTTTTGGACAAGCCGAAGAAAGCGGTCCGCCGCAAGACCAGCGGGGTGACGATCGACGAGGTGGCGGCCTTGGCCGGGGTTTCGCCGATGACCGTGTCGCGCGCGATCAACCAGGGCAAGGTGCGCGATGCCACCCGCGAGCGCGTGATGCGCGCGGTGCGCGAACTGGGCTACACGCCCAACCTGGCCGCCAGTTCGCTGGCCGCCGCGCAGCACACCCGCATCGCCCTGATCTACACCAATCCCAGCGGCGCCTACCTGCGCGAGCTGCTGGTCGGCCTGCTGCGCGTCGCCTCCAACGCCGCCATCCAGTTGGTCATCCACTACTGGGAAGACCTGGACCCCGATGCCGAGCGCAAGGCCGCGCGTGCCCTGGGCGGGCGCGTGGATGGCGTGATCCTGCCGCCGCCGTTGTGCGAATCGCAGGCGGCGGTGAGCGAACTGGTGAAGGCCGGCATCCCGGTGATCGCGATCGCCGCCGGGCGCCTCAGCGACGCGATCTCCTGCGTGCGCATCGACGACTTCCATGCCGGCAAGGAGATGGCCGAACACCTGATCCAGCACGGCCACCGGCGCATCGGCTTCATCCGTGGGCGCCAGGACCTCAGCGCCAGTGCGCGGCGCTACGAGGGCTTCGTGACCGCGCTGCAGGAGGCCGGGCTGAAGGTCGAACCCGGCCTGGTCCAGCAGGGCGACTACACCTACCGCTCGGGGTTGGCCGCCGCCGAGAAGCTGCTGTCGCAGCGGCGGCCGCCGACCGCGATCTTCGCCAGCAACGACGACATGGGCGCGGCGGCGATCTCCGTCGCGCACCGGCGCGGCCTGGAAGTGCCGCGCGACCTGTCGGTAGTGGGCTTCGACGACACCTCGGCCGCCACCACCGTGTGGCCGGAACTCACCACCATCCACCAACCGATCGCCTCGATGGCCGATGCCGCCATCGACATCCTGCTGCGCAGCATCCGCCGCAAGCGCGACGACACACGCATGTCCAGCGACCACGTGGTCCCGCACCGGCTGGTGCTGCGCGGTTCGGTCGCCGGCCCACCCAAGGGGCGCTGACGCAGGACGCAGGCTCACGCGCTCGGGCATGCGACAGTGCTCTCCGCTTCGTTCAATGCGCCGAGCGCGACCCGCGACACCGACAGCGTCATCGCGCCCGCCGTGGTCAATGCCCACGGACGATCCAGCTTGCTCAGATCCGCGCCGGCCGCCGCCAGGCACTTGAGCGGCACGCCCACGCGCTTCCACTGGCCGACCGGCAGGGCTGTCAGCGTCGGCCCGATCGCCACCCGCGCCGTGCAGCCGCTGCCGCAGCCGACCGCCAGCCACGCCTCGCCCTGCGGGGCGGCATCCACGCGCAGCGTGGTCACCAGCATCAGGTCGCCATTGCTCTCGCGCTGCAGGTCCAGCGGCGTATGCGACTGCAGTGCGACCACCGCCTCGCGTCCGCCCGACCAGGCGAGGCGGCGGCCATCCTCCTGCGCCAGGTGGTCCACGCCGGTGACCTTGAGCAGCGCGCCCTCAAGCGATTCCGGCACGCGGGTGACGGTGACGCCCTGCCCGGTGCTGCCTTCCAGGCGCAGCGCCATGCCCGGGCCGGCCGCGCCGCGGACGAAGAACACGCCGGCCGCAGCTTCGTTGCCGGTGAGGCCGGACACCTCGGGCAACCTGGCCAGATTGCCGTTGTCGGCATAGCGCAGGCCGTAGCCGAAGGCGAACAGCGGGTCGTAGCCCTGTTGCCCCACGTTGTTGGCGTATTGCGTGGCCGTGCGCGGCCAACTGAAGCTCAGCGTGCCCTTGAAGTCGTGCTGCACGCCGCCCTGCGCAGTGCGCAGCAACACGTCGGCGATACCCGCGCCTTCCGAGCCGGGCAGCCACGCCGCCACGAAGGCATCGGCCGCGTTGAGTTCGCGGTTGACCCACAGCGGGCGCCCGCTGAGAAACACCGCGACCACCGGAATGCCGTCGGCCTTGAGCCGCTTGATCAGCGCCAGGTCGGTGTCGTCGCCCGGCTTGTAGGCCAGGGTCGGCCGATCGCCCTGGAACTCCGCATAGGGGTTCTCGCCGAACACCACCACCGCGACGTCCGGCTTGGTGGCGTACGTACCGTCGACCGAAAGCACGGCCTCGCCGCCTGCGGCCTTGGCCTGCTGCGCGAAGCCCTCGTAGATGGTGTCCGCATTCGGGAAGTCCTTGCGGGTGGTGCCGGTGCCCTGCCAGTTCAGCGTCCAGCCGCCGGCCTGCTTGCCGACGTCGTTGGCGCCGTCGCCGGCCACCAGGATGCGCTGCTTCGGCGACAGCGGCAGCACGCCGCCCTGGTTCTTCAGCAACACCAGCGACTCGCGCACCGCCTGCCGCGCCACCGCGCGATGCGCCGGCGCGCCGATCAGCGCGAACTGCCCACCGACCGCGCGCGCCGACGGCTTGCCCGCCTCGAACAGGCCCAGCCGCATCTTGACCCGCAGGATCCGGCGCACCGCATCGTCCAGGCGCTGTTGCGAGATGGTGCCGTTCTTCGCCGCCGCCAGCGTGGTGGTGTAGAAGCCCTTCCAACTGTCCGAGGCCATGGCCATGTCCAGGCCGGCGTTGATGGTGGCAGGGCAATCGGTCGGCGTGCAGCCCTTGACCTGTCCGTGGCCGTTCCAGTCGCCGACCACGAAGCCGCCGAAGTGCATGCGCCCCTTCAGCGCGTCGGTCAGGTAGGTCTTGTGACCGTGCATCTTTTCGCCGTTGACGCTGTTGAACGAGGCCATCGCGGTCTGCGCGCCGGCGGCGATGGCCGGCGGATAGCCCGCGGCGTGGATGCGGACCAGCTCAGCTTCGCCGATTTTGGTGTCGCCCTGGTCGCGGCCGTCGGTGGTGCCGCCATCGCCCAGGAAATGCTTGACCGAGGCGATCACATGGCGGCCATCGAGGAAGGCGGGCGTGCCCACCTTGCCCTGCAGCCCCTCGACCATCGCACCGGCGTAGCTAGCCACCACGTCCGGCGACTCGGAATAGCCCTCGTAGGTACGCCCCCAGCGGTCGTCCTGCGGCACCGCCACGGTCGGCGCGAAGGTCCACTCCATGCCGGTGGCACGCGTTTCCAGCGCGGTGATTTCGCCGATCCGGCGCAGCAGCGCCGGATTGCGAGTCGCGCCCAGGCCAATGTTGTGGGGAAACAGGGTCGCGCCGACGATGTTGCTCTGCCCGTGCACGGCATCGATGCCGAACAGCACCGGAATCGCCTTGCCGCCCCGCGACGTATCCATCGACGCCGCATAGAACGCATCGGCCAGCGCCAGCCATTCGGCCGGCGCGGCGTCGTAGCGGCCGCCAGGATCGGAATTGCCGCCAGCCAGGATCGACCCCAGGCGATATTTGCGTACGTCCTCCGGGGTGAGGCTGCCGATGTCGCCCTGCACCAGCTGGCCGACCTTTTCCTCCA
This sequence comes from Xanthomonas sp. SHU 308, assembly GCF_000364645.1. Lineage (NCBI taxonomy): Bacteria > Pseudomonadati > Pseudomonadota > Gammaproteobacteria > Lysobacterales > Lysobacteraceae > Xanthomonas > Xanthomonas sp. SHU 308. The sequence continues at coordinate 10,975 of NZ_AQOK01000303.1, forward strand.
CCGTCATGGTGGCGATCAGGTCGGTGAGGCGCCGTTCCAGCGCGGGATCCTCGGGCAGCGGCCAGTTCACGCTGGGCCAGGGGCTGGCCTCCACGCGGGCGGGCGCCGCGGCCTGGACGTCGCCCTTGCACATGGCGAGCGCGAGCAGCATCGCGGCCAGCAACGCGCCGCTGTGGCGGGTGGAATCGGTGTCGGTCACGGCGCTGCTCCTTGCCGCCGCGCTCAGCGCAGCAGGTACTGGTTGATCAGGTTCTCGTAGCGCTCCTGGCGGCCGCTGATCTGCCGCGGCTCGCCGCCCTTCGCGCCCAATGCGGCGAGTTCAGCGAGGCCGAGCGCGCCGCGGGCGAAGTCCTGGCCGGCGCCGCTGTCGAAGCTGGCATAGCGCTCCCGGCGCCACTGCTCCCAGGGCGAGTCGGTGAGCAGCGCGTGGGCCACTTCCAGCCCGCGGGCGAAGGCATCCATGCCGCCGATGTGGGCAATGAACAGATCCTCGAGATCGGTGGACTCGCGGCGCACCTTGGCGTCGAAGTTCAGGCCGCCGTCCAGGCCGCCCTGGCGCAGCACCACCAGCATGGCGCCGACCGTGTCGTACAGATCGGTCGGAAACTGGTCGGTATCCCAGCCGTTCTGCGCGTTGCCGCGGTTGGCATCGATGCTGCCCAGCAGGCCGTGGTCGGAGGCCACCTGCAGATCGTGTTCGAAGGTGTGGCCGGACAGCGTGGCGTGGTTGGCCTCGATGTTGAGCTTGAAGTCCTTGTCCAGGCCGTGCGCCTTCAGAAAGCCCGCCACCGTCGCGCTGTCGAAGTCGTACTGGTGCTTCATCGGCTCCATCGGCTTGGGCTCGATCAGGAAGTTGCCCTTCAGGCCGATGCTGCGGCCGTAGTCGCGCGCCATGGTCAGGAAGCGCGCGAAGTGCTCCAGTTCGCGCTTCATCTGCGTGTTGACCAGCGAGGCATAGCCTTCGCGGCCACCCCAGAACACGTAGTGCTCGCCGCCCAGTTCCACCGTCGCCTCCAGCGCCGCCTTCACCTGCACCGCGGCGCGCGCCACCACGGCGAAATCGGGATTGGTCGCGGCGCCGTTCATGTAGCGCGGATGCGAGAACAGATTGGCCGTGCCCCACAGCAGCTTCATGCCGGTCGCGTCCTGGCGCGCCTTGGCCAGGCCCACCATGTGCTTGAGGTTCTTCTCGTACTGCGCGGCATCGTCGGCATCCGGCGCCAGGTCGATGTCGTGGAAGCACCAGTACGGAACGCCGAGCTTGGTGAAGAACTCGAACGCCGCATCCACCTTCGCCTCGGCGCTGGCCATCGGCGCGCCGACCTCCCACGGGAAGTGGCGCGTGCCCGGGCCGAACGGATCCTGCCCGGCATTGCAGAAGGTGTGCCAGTAGCAGACTGCGAAGCGCAGGTGATCCTGCATGGTCTTGCCGCCGATGACCTTGCTCGCGTCGTAGACCTTGAAGGCCAGCGGGTTGTCCGAGCCGCGGCCTTCGAAGGGGATGCGGCCGATGCCGGGGAAGTATTCCTTGGCGCCGATGAAGGGCTGGGTGTGCATGGTGCGGGTTCCTGTCGTGGTGGGAGGGAGTGCGAAACGGGCAATCAGCCGCGGAACAGCGGCAGGCAGGCGTCGAGATGGCGCAGGAAGCGCGCATAGGCCGCGGCATAGGCCTGGGTGCGCGCCGGATCCGGACGGGCGGACAGCTGCGGATCGACCGCCACATGCTGTTGCGCGATGTCGGCGATGGAAGCGGCATCGCCGCGTGCCAGGCCCACGGCCCACAGCGCCTGCAAGGCCGCACCGAACGCCGCGCCTTCCGGCTGCGCGGGCACGTCCACCGGCAGGCCGAACACATCGGCCACCAGTTGCCGCCACGCGCCGCTGTTGCTGCCGCCGCCGGTCAGCACGATGCGCTCGAAGTGCATGCCGGCACGCACGAACGCGTCGAAACCGTACTTCAGGCTGTAGGTCGCCCCTTCCATCGCCGCGCGATAGAGGTGGGCCGGGGTCATGTTGTGCGTGTCCAGGCCCGCCAGCAGGCCCTTGCCCAACGGCAGGTCCGGCGTGCGCTCGCCATTGAGGAACGGCAGCATCACCAGGCCGTCGGCACCGGGCGCGGTGGCGTGCAGATGCGCATCGCCGTCGCGTGTGCTGAAGCCGAACGCGGCGGCGACCTGTTCGGTCGCCACGGTGCAGTTCATCGTGCAGATCAGCGGCAGCCAGCCGCCGGTCGACGAGCAGAACGCGGCCCACGCACCGTCCGGGTCGACCACCGGCGTGTCGGAGTAGGCGAACAGGGTGCCGGAGGTGCCCAGGCTCATCGCCAGGCGGCCGGGGACGACGCAGCCGGTGCCGATGGCCGCCATCATGTTGTCGCCGCCGCCGACGGCGACCTTCAGCGTCGCCGGCACACCGAGCAAGTTGGCCGCGGCCGGGTCGATGTCGAACAGGGCATCGGGTGCGGCCAAACGCGGCAGGCAATCCGCCAGATCGCGCTGCGGATCGGTGGCACGCAGCAGCTCGGTCGACCAGGTGCGCGTGCGCACGTCCAGCCAGCCCGTGCCCGACGCGTCGCCGTACTCGCAGAAGCGCTGGCCGGTCAGCACGAAGTTGAGATAGTCGTGCGGCAGCAGGATCGTGGCGAGCCGCGCATAGGCCTCGGGCCGGTGCGTCTTGGTCCACGGCAGCTTGGAGGCGGTGTAGCCGGTCAGGATCGGGTTGCCCGCCAGCGCGATGGTGCGCGCCGCGCCGCCGAGCGCGTCCATGATCTGCACGCACTCGGCCGAGGTGCTGGTGTCGCACCACAGCTTGGCCGGTGCCAGCACCTCGCCTGCCGCATCGACCGGCACGAAGCCATGCTGCTGGCCCGAGACCGCCAGCGCGCCGAGGCGCGAGCGCAGCGCAGGATCGATGGCCTGGAAGCAGGCCTGCAGGGCCGCGACCCAGTCGGCCGGATGTTGTTCACGGCTGCCATCGGCGGCGGAATGCAACTCCAGCGGCGCGCTGCTGCTGGCCACGACGCTGCGCCCGACCGGGTCGTAGACCACGACCTTCAGGCTCTGCGTTCCCGCATCGATTCCGGCTACCAGTTCCCTTTCTTCCACGTCGTACCGCCTTTTCGTTAGCGCTATCATTTTTGGACGACAGCGTGTGTGCCATTACGCCAGGGATACGCTCCGCTGCCAGACGTCCGGGGTCGCCTTGCAGTAGCGTTCGATGAACTCCGCCTGCGACGGCATCGCCGCGCTCGCCTGCTGCAGCGGCTGCCGGATCCGCGTCAGCAGCGTGCGCAGATCCGCATCGCCGATGGCGGCGGCCAGCGGATGCGGCGGTCCCGGCTGGATGCCCTGCCCCAGCAACACGCTGGTCCAGGAATCCACGCGGAACAGTTCGCCCGGGTCCTGCCAGGCGTGCGCCCGCTCGCGCCAGGCGCGCAGCCGGATCGCCAGCGACTCGGGCAGCGCCATCTCGCGGCAGGCTTTCCACATCGGCTCGTCGCGCTGGGTGGCGTGGTAGTGCAGGATGATGAAATCGCGCACGTGCTCCATCTCCTGGCGGCTGACCGTGTTGTACAGCTCCACCAGCGCCGGGCTGAAGCCCTCGTGGGGAAACAGCTGGATCAGGCGCACCACCGCGCTGATGGTCAGGTGGATGCTGGTCGATTCCAGCGGCTCGATGAAGCCGCTGGCCAGGCCCAGCGCGACGACATTCCTGTTCCACGCCTGCAACCTGCGCCCGCTGCGGAACGGCACCAGCCACGGGTCACGCAGCGGCGGGGGGGGGGCG
>NZ_AQOK01000304.1:0-4534 GCF_000364645.1 Xanthomonas sp. SHU 308
CCCCGGTCCATCCGCCGCTGCGGAAGGGAACCCGGTAAATCAAGAGCCGAAGCCAAGCAACAGCAACAGCAACAGCAGAGCAAGAGCAAGAGCAAGAGCAAGAGCGGTGTGACGGCGCTGGGTGCAGTTGAAAAGTGACTACATCAAGTGCGACATCGGGCGCTTGCGCAATGTGTGGCACACCGGTGTGCGCTACTGCGCAGCGGCCTCCGCCGTCTTCACCTGCATGCCAGCATGCAAGGCCTCTGGCGGATCCAGCACCACCGTGTCACCGGCGGCCAGGCCGGACAGCACCTGGCGGTCGTCGCCCAGGGCGATGCCGGTCTTCAGCGCGCGCTGCTCGACTGTGTTGTCGTCCTTCACCGCGAACGCCACGTCCTGGCCGGCGCGCTTGACGATCGCCGCGCCCGGCACCCGCACGCCCTGCGGCGTGTGCTGCGCTTGCGGCTGCGGCGCCTCCAGGAAACTGACCCGCACGCCCATCTCCGGCACGATCCGCGCGTCCTTCTGCTTCAGCGCCACGCGCACCTTCACCGTCGCCTTGCCGCGGTCGGCGGAGGGGATGATCGCGATCACCTCGGCCGGGATCTTCCAGTCCGGATACGCGTTGAGCGTGGCTTCCACCGGCATGCCCGGCTTGACCCGGCCGATGTAGGACTCGCCGACCTCGACCTCGATCTCCAGCGAATCCATGTCGACGATGGTGCCGATGCCGGTGCGGGTGAAGCCGCCGCCGGCCGACAGCGGCGAGACGATCTCGCCCGGCTGCGCCGCCTTGGCGGTGACCACGCCGGAGAACGGCGCACGCACGATGGTGTTGTCCACGTTGAGATCGGAGATCGACAACTGGTTGCCGGCCACCGCTACGTTGCGTTGCGCGTTCTGCAACTGCGCACGCAGGGCGTCGCGCTGCGCCACGGCCTGTTCGTACTGCGAGCGCGAGACCAGTTGCTGGCCGGCCAGGGTCTGCAGCCGCTGCGCGTCGGCATCGGCCTGGCGCACCTGCGCCTGCATGTTGGCGACCAGGCTGCGCGCCGCCTCCAGCTGCGAGGCCGACAGCACCCGTTGCGCGTTGGCGTCGATCGGATCCAGCGTCGCCATCACCTGGCCTTCCTCCACGCGCATGCCTTCCTCGATGCGCACCTCGCGGACCTTGCCGGTGATCTTGGCCGAGACCGTGGCCATGCGCCGCGCCACCACATAGCCGCTGGCGTCCAGCACCGAGGCGCTGCTGCTGCCGGGGGCGATCGCCACCACCGCGGCGGTGCGCACCTCCAGCGGCTTGCTGCGGCCGAACAGCCACCAGCCGCCGGCGCCCAGGGCGAGCAGCACCACCAGCAGCACCACGGCGATCCACAGCCCGCGCCGCGACGGCGGCTCGCTCTGCGGCGCCTTGCGGTCGATACGGAGTTCCTTGAGCAGGTCGGAGGAAGTACTCATCGTGTCCTTGAACGAAACGGTCGGCGCGCTGCAGTGTGCGAGCCACCGGCCGCCGTGGGCATGGCCGGAAGTCACTTTCTGCGATGCGCTGTAGCGGGAGAACGCCGCCCCTCGGCGTGGATCGCAGCATGCGGCAATCGTGCGGGGGCTGCCAGTGACAGATGTCATCCACTGCAGCTGACGCGCCGCACTGGGCGGCGACTCCGCCGCGGCGCAGCCTAGGCACTCCCTGCCACCACCGGAGTGTCCCATGCCCGATCACGATGCGTTGCCGCTGGCGCAGCTCAGCGGCGTCCACAAGCGCTACGGGACGCTGGTCGCGCTCGACGGCGTCGACCTGCAACTGCGGCCCGGCCAGTTGCTGGCGCTGCTGGGCGCCAACGGCGCCGGCAAGAGCACCGCGGTGAGCCTGCTGCTCGGGCTGCAGACGCCCGACGCCGGCAGCGTGCGCCTGTGCGGGCAGGATCCGCGGGCGCTGGCCGCACGCCGCCAGGCCGGGGCGATGCTGCAGACCGCCGGGCTGCCGGACACCCTGCGCGTGGGCGAACTGCTGCTGCAGGCGCGCGGTTATTACCCGCAGCCGCGCAGCGTCGCCGACTGCGTGGCGCTGGCCGGGTTGGATGGCGTGATGGCACGCCGCTATGGCCGGTTGTCCGGCGGCCAGCAGCGCCGCGTGCAGTTCGCGATGGCGATCTGCGGGCGGCCGCGAGTGCTGTTCCTGGACGAGCCCAGCACCGGCCTGGACATCGAGGCGCGGCAGGGCCTGTGGCGGGCGATCCGCGAACTGGTCGCCGACGGCTGCGCGGTGCTGCTGACCACGCACTATCTGGAAGAGGCCGAGGTGCTGGCCGACCGGGTGGCGGTGCTGCAGCGCGGCACGCTGATCGCAGAGGGCAGCGTCGCCGAGCTGCGTGCGCGCTTCGAGCAATGCACCATCCGCTGCCGCAGCGCGTTGCCGGCGGCGCAGGTGGCGCAGTGGCCACAGGTGCGCCGCGCCGAGAGCCGCGACGGGGTGCTGGAGCTGGTCGCCGAGCCGGCCGAGTCGGTGGTGGCGCGGCTGCTCGCCAGCGATCCGGCGCTGACGGCGCTGGAAGTGCGCCGTGCCGGCCTCGCCGACGCCTTTCTCGCCATCACCCGTGCGGAGGCCGCATGAATCCGATCGATCTGTCCGTTGCTTCCCCGGCGGCCGCCTGGTCGTTGCGCGACCAGGGCGCGCTGTTGCTACGCGAGATCCGCTACGAGGTGCTGCGCTGGCTGCGCACGCCGTCGTTCGCCTTGCCCACGCTGCTGTTCCCGCCGTTGTTCTACCTGCTGTTCGGCGTGCTGCTCAACCATGGGCGCCACGACGCGGCGGTGTACCTGATGGCCAGCTACAGCGTATTCGGGGTGATGGCGCCGGCCCTGTTCGGGTTCGGCGTCGGCCTGGCCCTGGACCGCGAGCGCGGCCTGCTCGCGCTGAAGCGGGCGATGCCGGTGCCGCCGCTGGCCCTGCTGCTGGCGCGCACCGCGCTGGCGATGGCTTTCGCGCTGGCGATCGGCGTCTTGCTGCAGGCGCTGGCCGCGCTGCTCGGCGGGGTGATGCTGACGCCGATGCAGCGGATCGGGCTGCTGCTGGTCGACGTGCTGGGCACGCTGCCGTTCTGCGCGATCGGGCTGGCGCTGGGCGCTTATGCCGGCGGCAGCGGCGCACCGGCGCTGGTCAACCTGATCTACCTGCCGATGGCGTTCCTGTCGGGGCTGTGGATCCCGCTGCAACTGCTGCCGGCGTGGCTGACCACGCTGGCGCCGCTGTGGCCGTCCTATCACCTGGGCCAGATGGCGCTGCGCGTGGTCGGGCAGGGCGACGGCCACGGCAGTGCCGGCCATGTCATCGCGCTGCTGGCGGTGACGGTGGTGTTCTACGCACTGGCGCAGCGGCGCCTGCGTCGCGGCTGATGGTGCGCCGTGCCGATCCCGGCGTCGCCGCGCGGTTTCGCGCGCCGGCGCCTTCGCTAAGCTATGCGCTGCGGCGGCCGTGCCGCCCTGGGAGCCCGACGTGATCGCCTTGCTGCACGCTTCGCCCGACTCGCTGATCGCCCGCCGCATCGGCTGGAGCTCGGCCAAGCCCAGCACCCACTGGTTCGTGTGGCTGTCGCTGGTGTGGTCGATCTGGCTGTTCGTCACTCCGCTGTACGAGCCGTACTACTTCCGCAACTGGTTCCCGCCGACGCTGGCCAGCTATCTGATGTTCCTGGCCCTGTACTACGTGGCCTACTACCGCCACCGGCGCTACCTGCCCTGGTGCGTGGCCGGCATGGCGGCGCTGGCGTTCGTGGTGCTGCCGTACAACCCCGGCGCGCAGTGCTACATCATCTATGCCTGCGCCTTCCTGGCGTTCTGCTTCGAGCCGAAGCGGGCGGTGGCGGCGATGCTGCTGGTGCTGGCCTCGTTCGCATTGGCCTGGACGATGCGCGGCTGGTCGCCGCTGTACATGGTCAGCGCGATGGTGGTCGGCCTGTCGGTGGGGCTGATGAACATCAGTTTCGAGCGCCGTGCGCGCGGCGAGGCGCAGCTGCGCCTGAGCCACGAGGAAGTGCGGCGCCTGGCGGCGGTGGCCGAGCGCGAGCGCATCGGTCGCGACCTGCACGACCTGCTCGGCCACACCCTGTCGCTGGTGGCATTGAAGTCGGACCTGGCCACGCGCCTGCTCGCCCATGACGCCGCCGCGGCGCAGCGCGAGATGGAGGAAGTGGGCCAGGTCGCACGCGAGGCGCTGAGCCAGGTGCGGCGTGCGGTCAGCGGCATCCGCGCGGCGCAGCTGGCGGCGGAGATCGCCTCGGCCAAGCTGCTGCTGGAGTCGTCGGGGGTGACCTTCCGCTACCAGGTCGAGGCCTTGCCGCCGTGCCCGCAACTGGAGACGGTGTTCGCGCTGGTGCTGCGCGAGGCCGCCACCAACATCCAGCGCCACGCGCGTGCCAGCCACGCGCAGTTGCGGCTGTGCTGCGAGCGCGGCCAGGCCCTGCTGGAACTGCGCGACGACGGCCGCGGCGGCGCGCTGCAGCCGGGCACCGGGCTGAGCAGCATGCGCGAGCGGCTGGAGGCGGTGGGCGGCAGC
>NZ_AQOK01000305.1:0-2194 GCF_000364645.1 Xanthomonas sp. SHU 308
CGGGCCCAGCGCGATCGGACGGAACGCCGACGCAGCGGCCGGCCCACCCTGCGCCGCCACGCCTGGCTGCGGCAGGATCGGCTGCAGCCGCGCCTCGCGCGACAGCCCCTGCTGCCCGCGCGGCGACAGCAGGTAATCCAGGAAACGGCGCGCCTCGGCCGCGTGCGGGCTGTCGCGCGGGATCACCGCGGTGCGCAGCGCGACCAGGGTGTAGTCCTCCGGCTGCACGATCGCCAGCGGCGCGCCGGCATCGATGCGCGCCTGCGCGTACGAACCCAGCACGTTGTAGGCCAGCAGCAGGTCGCCGCGCGCGACCTTGTCCAGCAGCACGCCGGTGCGTTCTTCCAGCACCACCTGGTTGTCGCCCATCGCCGCCAGCAACGCGCCGGCCATGCTGCCGAGCTGGCTGTCCTGGGTCGCGAACAGGTAGCCCACGCCGCTGCGCTCCACGTCGTAGGTGCCGATACGCCCACGCAGCGGCGAGCCCGGCGCGCGCAGCAGTTCCAGCAGCCGGCGGCGGGTGCGCGGCACCTGCGCGGCCGGCAGCCGCGCGGTGTTGTAGACGATCGCCACCGGCTCGTAGCTGATGCCGAAGACCTCGTGCCGCCACTGTGCCCACGCCGGCAGCGCCTCGGTCTGCGGCGAGCGGTGCGCCAGTGCGTGACCGTCGTTCACCAGCTTGGTCTGCAGATCCATGCTGGCGCTGATCAGCAGATCGGCGCAGCGCGGGCCAGGGCCTGGATGCAGGTAGCGCCGGTAGATATCGCCGGCGATCACGTCCTGGTACACCACCTCGGTGTGCGGATGCAGGCGCTGGTAGTCGCCGATCACCGCGGCGAACACTTCGATGTCGGTCGAACCCTGGATGCACAGTTGTGCGGTGGCCGCGCCCTGCGCCGGGAAGCGGCGCACGTCGCCGGGCGCGGCCAGCGCGGCATTGGCAAGCAGCGCGGTCAGCAGCAGCGGCAGACCGCGCAGCAGTGCGGGCAGGATCATGGATGCAACCTCGGCAGGTGCAGGCTGGCGATCAGGCCGCCGCCTACGCGATTGGACAGGTCGATGCGCCCGCCATGGGCCTCGACCACGCGCTTGACGATCGCCAGGCCCAGCCCGGCGCCGCCGGCGGCCGCACCCTCGCCGCGCACGAAACGTTCGAACACGCGTTCGGCTTCGGCGGCGGCGATGCCCGGGCCATGGTCGGCCACGGTCACCACGCAATCGCGCGCGCTGCAGGTCAGCGCCACCTGCAGCGCGCCATCGCCGCCGTACTTGCAGGCATTGTCGATCAGATTCTTGATCGCCTCGCGCAACAGCAGCGCATCGCCGCGCACCAGCGCCGGTTCGCTGGCGACGGCCAGTTGCACGCGTGGCCGCGGCGCGGCCTGCGGCACGGCCTCGTGCAGCGCCTGGTGCAACACCTCGGCCAGGTCGACGCTGGCGTAGCGCTGCAGGTTGGAACGGTGGATCACGCTGGCGTCGCTGAGCAACTGGTTGAGCAGGCGGCTCATGTGCGTGGCATTGCGCTCGATCGCCTCCAGGCTGCGACGCATCTCGTGCGGGTCGTCCTCGTCCAGCGCCAGTTGCGCCTGCGCACGCAGCGCCGCCAGCGGCGTGCGCATCTGGTGCGCGGCCTCGGCCATGAACGCACGCAGGGTCTCGTTGCTGCCGGCCAGGCGCGCCATGAAGCGGTTCAGCGCCGCCACCATCTGCTGCATCTCCTGCGGCGCCGTCGCCGCCACCGGCTTCAGTTCGGACGGTTCGCGCCGCGACAGTTCGCGCTCCAGCGTGCGCAGCGGCCGCAGCGCACGCGATACGCCCAGCCACACCAGCGCCAAGGCCAGCAGCGACAACAGCGCGATCGCCACCAGCGCGTGCAGCACCACGTCCTGCGCCAGCGCCTCGCGAGCGCGCCGGGTCTGCCCCACCTGCACCCACACCTGGTCCTGCGCCGCCGCCGAGGACACCCGCCGCGACACCACCGCGAAGCGCACCGGCTCGCCGCTGTAGACCGCATCGAACAAGCGCGGCGGCGCGCTGGCGCGCGGCAGCGACGGCGCCGCCGGCAGGTCGTCGTAGCCGGTGATGGTGCGCCCGCGCGCATCGAACACGCGGTAGAACACCCGGTCCTCCGGCGCCATCGCCAGCAGGTCCAGTGCCGCATACGGCAGGTCCACCTGCCATTGGCCGCCGGCCA
>NZ_AQOK01000306.1:0-9635 GCF_000364645.1 Xanthomonas sp. SHU 308
CGAGTCGACGATGGACAGCGCCGAGGACACCAGCAGGTGGTCGTAGGAGCGGTTGGCGGCGCGCTGGCCGTAGTCGCGGGCGACGAAGAACAGCGCCACCGCGCCGAGCAGCGACAGCGCGCCCAGGTAACGCAGCAGCGTGCGCCGGATCGAGGGCGCCGGCGGCGCGGCCTCAGCCATCGGCGTCCGCTGCCGCCGGGTCCGGCGGCGACGCGGCCGCCTCCAGCTTGTAGCCGACGCCGCGCACGGTGACGATGCGCAGCGGCGCGTCGGCCAGCTTCTTGCGCAAGCGCCCGACGTACAGTTCGATCGCGTTCGGCCCGGCCTCGTCGTCGAAGCCGAACAGGCCGTTGCCGATCTCGTCCTTGCCCACCACCTGGCCGAGCCGGCCGATCAGGATCTCCAGCAGGCGATACTCGCGGTTGGGTAGTTCGATCGGCGTGCCGTCCAGGCTGACGCTGTGCGCGGCGTTGTCGAAGGCGAAACCGCCGAGCTGCACCACCTCGCTGGCCTGGCCGCGATTGCGCCGCAGCAACACCCGGCAGCGCGCCTCGAACTCGCGAAAGTCGAACGGCTTGCCCAGGTAATCGTCGGCGCCCACGTCCAGCGCCTGCACCCGATCCTCGATGCCGTCGCGCGCGGTCAGCATCAGCACCGGCGTGGTGTCGCCACGCTCGCGCAGACCGGCCAGCACGCGCAGCCCATCCAGCCCGGGCAGGCCGATGTCCAGCACCACCAGATCGAAGCGCTGGTAGCGCAGCACCCCGGCCGCACTCAAGCCATCGCGCTGCCAATCCACCGCATGCCCGCTGCGGCGCATGCGCCGCACGATCGCATCGGCGAGATCGGCGTTGTCTTCTACTAATAAAAGGCGCATTCGGGATGACCAGTCGTGCGGCTGTGGAAAGCCGGGATTGGGGATCGGCAAATGCCATTCTGCCGGCGGATGGCAACCCGCTTGCTTCGCGTTGGCCGCCGGCGATCAAGGTTGGGAAGACGCGCAGCATCGAGATCGCAGATCAAGGCCACCGCCGCTGCGCCCACCGACGGCGCGTTCACTGCGATTGCATGCTGATCGACGCCATGCTCGGATCCGTGGTGAAGATGAGGCGGTACAGGTAAGCGCCTGGCATGGCCGGATCCGGCAACGTCTGCATGACGATGGAATACATCGGCGTATCGACAGCGCCGGCCATGGCCTGGATTGCGGTGGAGAATTGCGCATCGCTGAGATGCGCGTTCGAGGCCGATGCCATGCAGACATGGGTTCCGCATGCGACATCCTTGAGAGCGAAACCGGGATCGGCCTCGCGCAGATAGTCGCTGAAGTTCCTCCTGTAGGTCCTTGACTTGGCCATGCCGTCGGACTCGGCCTGGCTTGCCACCTTTTGCAGGATCAGGTCGAAGTCCTTGCCGCCGATGACATGCATCGCCGTGTCGCCGTCGATCGACTTCCCGGTGAGAAACGCCATCTCCGCCGCCGCTGCCGGCGGGCGATCCTGCGGTGCAGGGAACGCTTCGGTAGTGTCGGGTGAGGTTTCCTCGGCTCCAGGCAGGTCCGTCCCTGAGCGCGCCTTGGCGCCGGCGGCGCGCGCCTCGCCCTCAGCGGCGGCAGCAGAGGCGACGGTGCCTGGCTGCGAGCGCGTGGCGGCAGGCGGCCGCTGCCAAAGCATGAACGCTCCGACCGCGAGAAGCAGGACCGACAGGCCCGCGAACACTCTACGCATGGCGACTCCGATGACGCGCGATTGAGGCCAGGCAGATGCCGCGACGCGAGGGAACGCGGTCTCCGGCTGGCCGAAAGTCCAGTGCCGATAACCTACCTAGGCTGCGCCGGTTGCACAACGACACGCGCTGCAGCGTCCGCCATCGTCGCCAGCGCGCCGGGGCCGACACGCCGGCAGCGGGCGACCGGGCGCGCCCGAAACAGTTGGCTCCCCACCGACAGGTCGATGACAGCTACGCCGCACTAGGCTGCAGCCACGCTGGCCTGCGCGTTCCGCTGCGGGCTACCGACTCATCGACGCACTGCGCGCACCTGGGAGGGTACGTGGACCTGAAGAAATTGAGCCTGTGCGGCGCTTGCGCCTGCGCCCTGTTGTCCTTGCCCGCGCTGGCGCGCGCCGCCGATGGCGACGACGACGGCCCAGTCACCGCCGAACTCGGCGGGCGCCTGCATTGGGATTTCGCCCACTTCGACAACGACAATCGCGGCACGCCCAATCCCGACGATACCGAGATCCGCCGCCTGTGGCTGGACGTGTCCGGCAAGTTCTTCGGCTTCGGCTACAAGGTCGAAGGCGATTTCGCCGGGCTGCAGGACGACTTCAACGGCAAGGGCATCGAGGCCAAGGACGTCTACATCACCCGTAAATTCGATGCCGGCACGCTCACCGTGGGCCAGTTCAAGCAGTACTTCACCCTCGACGACCGCACCGGCTCCAACTTCGGCCAGTTCCTGGAGCGCAGCGGCGCGGCCAGTACGCTGGCGCCGCTGTACCGCAAGGCGGTGTCGTGGCAGGCCGCGGGCACCGACTACACCTGGGCGGCCAGCGTCTACAGCCTGCAGAGCATCGATGTCTCCAACGTCCGCGGCCACGCGTTCGGCGGCCGCGGCACCTGGGCGCCGGACGCGCGCGACGGCGACGTGCTGCATCTGGGCCTGTCGCTGGCGCACGAGCACTACGACCATCCCGGCGCCGGCGGTGCGCCGGCGCTGAGCATCCGCCCGCGCCCGGCCGGGCACCTGTCCGACGCCAGCCGCGTCACCCTGGCGCGCTTCGCCGACGGCCGCGACACCGACGTGGACAAGTGGTCGCTGGAATACGCGCAGGTGCGAGGGCCGCTGTCGTGGCAGGGCGAGTTCAGCGGCGGGCTGTTCGACGACGGCGCGCAGCGTGCCGACGTGATGGCGGCCTACGGCTTCGTCAGTTGGTTCGCCACCGGCGAATCGCGGCGCTACGACAGCAAGACCGGGCGTTTCACCCGCATCAGGCAAGTCAATCACAAACACGGCGCCTTCGAGCTGGCGCTGCGCTACGACCGCATGTGGGGCGCGCAGCACCGCGACGGGCAGCCCGATCTGCTCGACGCCTCCACCGCCTCGTGGACGCTGGCCGGCAACTGGTACCTCAAGCCGAACCTGCGGCTGATGCTCAACCTGATCGACAGCCGCAACCGCGACCATCTGGCCGGCGTGACGCTGGACCACACGCGAGCGATCACCGGGCGCTTTCAGTATGACTTCTGAGTGCCGGGATTGGGGAATGGGGATTCGGGATTCGCAACGGCGGGATCGTGCGATGTGACGTCTGGTCGGCCTCTTTTCGGATCCCTGATGCGGGGTCCATCTTCTTTCATGCACTGCCCTGAGGAACTTCCATGCTGACCGCGCTCGGTTTCGGAATGGTCATTACCTTCATGTACCTGATCATGAGCAAGCGGCTGTCGCCGCTGGTCGCGCTGATCATCGTGCCGATCGTGTTCGCGCTGGCCGGCGGCTTCGGCACCGGCATCAACGAGATGATGCTGGAGGGGATCAAGAAGATCGCGCCCACCGGCGTCATGCTGATGTTCGCGATCCTGTACTTCGGGGTGATGATCGACGCCGGCCTGTTCGATCCGCTGGTGCGGCGCATCCTGCGCCTGGTCAAGGGCGACCCGATGAAGATCGTGGTCGGCACCGCGGTGCTGGCGCTGCTGATCTCGCTCGACGGCGACGGCTCCACCACCTACATGATCACCGTCTCGGCGATGCTGCCGCTGTACCGGCGGCTGGGCATGAACGCGCTGAACATGACCTGCGTGACCATCCTCGCCGGCGGCGTGATGAACCTGACGCCGTGGGGCGGCCCGACCGCGCGCGCGGCCACCGCCCTGCACGTGGACCCGGCCGACGTGTTCGTGCCGCTGGTGCCGGCGATGGCGCTGGCGATCGTCGGCATCCTGCTGCTGGCCTGGTACCTGGGCATGAAGGAACGCCGCCGCCTCGGCGTGGTGACGCTGCCCGGCGATGCCTGGATGGACGGCAGCGTGGCCGACGACGGCGAGGCGCTGCCCACCGTGGAGGATGCCGAGGACATCAAGCGGCCGCGGCTGCTGTGGGTGAACCTGGCGTTGACCCTGGCGCTGATGGCGGCGCTGGTGATCGGCGTGCTGCCGATGCCGGTGCTGTTCATGATCGGCTTCGCCCTGGCGCTGCTGATCAACTACCCGAACCTGGCCGAGCAGCGCCGCCGCCTGGTCAACCATGCCGGCAACGTGCTGTCGGTGGTGTCGCTGATCTTCGCCGCGGGCGTGTTCACCGGCATCCTCTCCAACACCGGCATGGTCGAGGCGATGTCGCGCAGCTTCCTGGCGGTGATCCCCGACGCCTGGGGCCCGTACCTGGCGGTGATCACCGCACTGGCGAGCATGCCCTTCACCTTCTTCATGTCCAACGACGCCTTCTACTTCGGCGTGCTGCCGATCCTGTCCGACGCCGCCAGCCACTATGGCATCACCCCGGTGGAAATGGCCCGCGCCTCGCTGGCCGGGCAGCCGGTGCATCTGCTCAGCCCACTGGTGCCCTCCACCTACCTGCTGGTCGGCCTGGCCAAGGTCGACTTCGCCGACCACCAGCGCTTCACCCTG
The DNA here is from genome assembly GCF_000364645.1 of Xanthomonas sp. SHU 308. NCBI lineage: Bacteria > Pseudomonadati > Pseudomonadota > Gammaproteobacteria > Lysobacterales > Lysobacteraceae > Xanthomonas > Xanthomonas sp. SHU 308. The sequence goes on from NZ_AQOK01000306.1 coordinate 4,633, forward strand.
AAGTGGGCGGTGCTGGTGTCGTTGGTGTTGATGGGCGGCGGGTTGTTGTTCGCACTGTATCCGTTGGCCGCTTGAGCGCTGCCGGGAATGGGGAATCGAGAATCGGGAATCGCAACAGCGCCTGGCTTCTCACCATTCCCGATTCCCATTCTCGATTCCCAACTCCGAAGGAGTTCAACGTGACCCTCAGAATCGCCTACGTCACCAGCGGCATGGGCAGCATCGGCACCGCGATCTGCCAGAAGCTGGCGCGCAACGGCCATACCGTGGTTGCCGGCTGCGGGCCGGACTCGCCGCGCAAGTCGGCGTGGCTGCGCGAGCAGCGCGAGCTCGGCTTCGATTTCATCGCCTCCGAGGGCAACGCCACCGACTGGGATTCGACGGTGGCGGCGTTCGCCAAGGTCAAGGCCGAGGTCGGCGAGATCGACGTGCTGGTCAACAACGCCGGCGGCAGCCGCGACATGCTGTTCCGGCAGATGGGCCGCGAGGACTGGCAGGCGGTGATCGCCAGCAACCTGCACGCGCTGTTCAACATCACCAAGCAGGTGGTGGACGGTATGACCGCGCGCGGCTGGGGCCGTATCGTCAACATCGGCGCGGTCAGCGCGCAGAAGGGCCAGATCGGGCAGATCAACTACGCCACCGCCAAGGCGGCGATGCAGGGCTTCAGCCGCGCGCTGGCGCAGGAAGTGGCCTCGCGCGGGGTCACCGTCAATACCGTCTCGCCCGGCTACATCGCCAGCGCGGCGATCAGCGGCTTCCCGCCGGACGTGCTCGATCGTCTCGCCAGTTCGGTACCGCTGCGCCGGCTCGGCAAGCCCGAGGAAGTGGCGGCGCTGTGCGCCTGGCTGGCCTCGGACGAGGCCGCCTACGTCACCGGCGCCGACTACGCGGTCAACGGCGGCCTGCACATGGCCTAGCGCCTCGCCTGCCCCGCACGGCGCCACGGTTGCGCGTGCATGCAGCGGAGACGCGAGACGTGGACCTACGCTCGACCGCGACGGATGCGCCCGCGCGCAGCCGCCGGATTCGGCAGGCAGGCATGCCGCGGCACTGCAGCCGCGGCGTGCAAAGCGCCGCGACGCCCGCCTGGCATACACTGCCGGTTCCGCTTCGTCCGTCGCGCCCGCTCCGCATGTCCGACAAACCCGAACCCGGCGCGCCCGCCGCGCGCCTGCAGATGGCCGACATCGCGCGCATGGCCGGCGTCTCCGAATCCACGGTGTCGCGTGCGCTGGCCGACAACCCGGTGGTCGCCGAACGTACCCGCGCCTACATCAAGCAACTGGCCCGCGACGCCGGCTACCGCGTCGATCCGGTCGCGCGCAGCCTGCGCTCGCGCCGCTCCAACATCGTCTGCGTGGCGGTGCCGCTGATGCACGCGCACGAGCAGCCGCTGTCGGACCCGTTCATGATGACCATGCTGGCGCTGCTGGCCGACGCGCTGACCGCGCGTGGCTACAGCATGCTGCTGTCCAAGCTGGACCAGCACCAGGACCACTGGGTCGAGGACCTGGCACGCAACAGCCGCGCCGACGGCGTCATCATGCTCGGCCAGAGCCACGAGCACGCCTCGCTCGACGCCGCCGCGCGCGGCGGCCTGCCGATGCTGGTGTGGGGCAGCCGCATCGACGGCCAGGCCTATGCCAGCGTGGGCAGCGACAACCTGCGCGGCGGCGAACTGGCCACCGCACACCTGATCGAACATGGCCGCCGGCGCATCGCCTTCCTCGGCGACGAGCAGTTACCGGAAGTGGCGCCGCGCTTCGCCGGCTACCGGCGCATGCTCGACGCGCACGGCCTGGCGTTCGACCCGCGGCTGCACGCGCGCAGCCACTTCCTCAGCGAGGACGCCTACCGCCTGACCCGCGCGATGCTGAAGAAGACCGACCCGCCGGACGCGGTCTTCGCCGCCTCCGACGTGATCGCCCTGGGCGCGATCCGCGCCCTGATCGAAGCCGGCCACCGCGTCCCCCAGGACATCGCCCTGGTCGGCTTCGACGACATCCCCCTGGCCGCCTACAGCCAGCCACCGCTGACCACCGTGCGCCAGGACTTGGCCCAGGCCGCCACCCTGCTGGTGGACGGCGTGCTGAACCTGATCGCCGGCACGCCGGTGGAATCGGTGGAGCTGCCGGTCAGCCTGGTGGTGCGGGAATCGGCGTGAGGCGGGGATAGCGCCGTCGAGAACGCGGCAAGGACGCGCACCTGTGCCGGTTGCTGCGGAGCGCGCCTCCAGCGCACCCGAACCCCAGCTGCATCACCTCCTGGCGCCCTCCCCGCGATGCCAGCGCAAATCGCGGCATCGCGGCACAATGGGTCACCAGGCTCCGACGACTCGTGCCGCATGCAACGCATTTCGCCCCTGAACATCGTGGACCTGCTGCTCGATGCGGTCTGCATCGTCGAGCCGGACAGCACCATCGTGTTCGTCAGCCCCGCCTTCGAGCGCATCTTCGGCTATACGCCGCAGGAGGTGACAGGCAAGCGCATGCTCGACATGGTGCATCCCGACGACCTGCCAGCCACGCGTGCGCAGGCCGACAGCATCACCGAGGGCGCGCTGCAGCTCCACTTCGAAAACCGCTACATCCGCAAGGACGGGCGCATCGCGCACATTCGCTGGACCGCGCGCTGGGTCGCCGACTACAGCATGCGCCTGGCCGTGGCGCACGACATCACCGAACGCAAGTCGACCGAGGCGCTGCAGGCGGCGCTCTACGGCATTTCGGAGGCGGCCCATACCGAGCAGACGCTGGAGTCGCTGTGCAGCCGCATCCACCAGATCATCGGCGAACTGCTGCCTGCCACCAATTTTTCCGTGGCGCTGTACGACGCGTCGTCGCAGACGCTGCGCTTTCCCTACCATGCCGATGAGCACCATGCCGCACCGCCCTGCCTGCTGCTGGCCGAGGCGCCGCTGCATGCCGAGGTGATCCGCACCGGCTGCACGCTCCTGCGCGCACCCTACGCCCCCATCACGCCGGCATCAGGTGGACTGGAGCAGTCCGCGCTCGCACCGCAGCCCCATTCGTGGCTGGGCGTTCCGCTGCAGACACCGAAGGGCGTTCTCGGCCTGCTGGTGCTGCTCGGCTACTCCGAACAGTCCCGCTACACCGACAAGGACCAGGCGCTGCTGCAGTTCGTGTCCACCCAGGTGGCAGCCGCCGTCGAGCGCAAGCAGACGCTGGAACGCCTGCAGCACATGGCCCAGTACGACCATCTGACCCAGTTCCCCAATCGCCAGCTGTTCCTGGACCGGCTCGAGACCGCACTGGTGCAGGCCCGGCGCGCGCGCAGACGGCTGTCGCTGTTGTTCATCGACCTGGATCGCTTCAAGGACGTGAACGACACCCTCGGCCATGCGGTCGGCGATCTGCTGCTGCAGCGCGTGGCGGGGCGCCTGCTCGACTGCGTCCGCGCATCGGACACGGTCGCCCGGCTGGGCGGGGACGAATTCGTGGTGCTGATCGAAGGCGGCCACTCGGCCGACCATGCCACGGGAACGGCCGACAGGATCCTGGCCGTCTTCGGCGAGGCGTTCGACCTGGACGGCCACCACCTGCACGTGTTGCCCAGCATCGGCGTGGCGTTCTACCCCGATCACGGCGACGACGCCCACAGCCTGCTGGTACACGCCGATGGGGCGATGTACCGCGCGAAGAAGGCCGGTGGCAATCGGATCGGCGTGGCGTCCATGGCATGAGCGACACGTCGCCAGGCCAGCGGCGTTCGTGCAAAGGGCTGGACCGCGCCGTGCGAGATCGGAGATCGCCGCTGCGGCGGCGCTTCAGTGCGCCGCGCCGCGCTTTTCCGATTCCCCATTCGCGGTTCCCCATTCCCGACGCTTCACCAACAACATCGCCACCGCGGCCGCCAGCATCAGCGCGCCGGCCAGGCGAATGACGTTGCGCGGGTCGCCCTGCAGCAGGCGGTCGTAGTACAGCGGCAGGGTCACGATCTGGATCAGCATCGGCAGCACGATGAACAGGTTGAACAGGCCCATGTACACGCCGGTGCGCTCGGGCGGGATGCTGTTGGCCAGCATCAGGTAGGGATTGCCCATCATGCTGGCCCAGGCCAGGCCGATGCCGAGCATCGGCAGCAGCAACAGCCAGCGATCGTGGATCGACGGCAGCACGCACATGCCGATACCGGCGGCGACCAGGCAGGCGGCGTGGGTGGCCTTTGGGCCGAACCGCCGCGCCACCGGCACCATCGCGAACGCGGCCAGGAAGGCGACGAAGTTGTAGAAGCCGCCGATCTGCCCGTTGACCAGGCCGGCCTCGCGGAAGCCGTGCGAATCGGCCGCGGTGGTGCCGAACAGCGTGGTCGACAGCGACAGCACGATGTACTGCCAGTAGCAGAACATCGCATACCACTGGAACAGCATCACCGGCGCCATCTGCCGCATCGTCGGCGGCATCTGCCGCACCGCATCGACGATCTCGCGCAGCGTCGCCAGCGGCCCGACCGCGGCGCTGCACAGGCGCTGCAGCTCCGCCGCCGGCAGCACCGGCTCGCGCACGCTGCGCGCGGTGAGCAGGATCGAGGCGGCGGAGAAGCCCGCACCGATCGCGAACGCGGCGATGGTGACGTAGGGAATGTGGTGGGCGTTGGCCGCGTCCTGGTTCATGCCCAGCCACACCAGCAACGGCGGAGTGACGTAGGCCAGGGTCTGGCCGAGGCCGGTGAACGCGCTCTGGGTCAGGTAGCCCAGCGGCCGCTGCGGCGGCGCCAGCACGTCGCTGACCAGCGCGCGGTACGGCTCCATCGCCACGTTGTTGGCCGCATCCAGCATCCACAGCAGCGCCACCGCCATCCACAGCGCCACGCTGAAGGGCATGGTCAGCAGGCACAGACTGCACACCAGCGCGCCCACCACCATGTACGGCATGCGCCGGCCCCAGCGCGTCACCGTGCGGTCGCTGAGCACGCCGACCACCGGTTGCAGCACCAGCCCGGTGATGGGGCCGGCCAGCCACAGGTACGGCAGGGTGGCG
>NZ_AQOK01000307.1:0-17099 GCF_000364645.1 Xanthomonas sp. SHU 308
GCGCCCAGGTAGTTGTAGATCGGGCTCATGTTGCTCTGCTGCAGGCCGAAGCTGTACTGCACGCCGAAGAAACCGGCGTTGAGCGCCAGCACGCGCGAGAGCGGAAGCAGGGGACGATCGGAACGCATCAGCATCGGCATCGGCCTGGGCGGGTCGGGCACGCGGGAGGCGTGCCACAGCGGCGGAGCGGAGTGTCGGCGCGCCTGCAATCGTTTGTAACGCTGCGTTGCACCATGCAGAATGCCTCGAATTCTCAGCGAGAAGGTTGGCGTAAGCGCCACAGGTGGATTTGCTGCACTGCAAATTGCAATCGATTGCGGGCGGCCGTATCTGTACGCCACCGCACCCACCGACCGCGCCGCGCCCTGCCCGTTCCGGCAGCGGCGCGCCGCCACCCACTGCACCACTCGCTTCGGGAGAGACAGCGATGCATCACCCTTCGATCCGCCTGCAGACCCTGGCCCTGGCCGTCGCCGCGGCGCTGTCCGCACCGGCTGCGCTCGCGCAACAGGCCACGCCCGCCGCTGCCGACGCCCCGGCGGCGCAGGGCGACGTGGTCAGCCTGGACTCGGTCTTCGTCACCGGCACCGCCACGCCCAAGAGCAAGCTCAAGTCCAGCGTCTCGGTGAGCACGGTCGGCGCCGAGGCGATCGAACAGTCGGCGCCGCGCAGCACCGCCGAGATCTTCCGCAACATCCCCGGCATCCGCTCCGAATCCAGCGGCGGCGAAGGCAATGCCAACATCGCCGTGCGCGGCCTGCCGGTCGCCTCCGGCGGCGCCAAGTTCCTGCTGTTGCAGGAAGACGGCCTGCCGGTGCTGGAGTTCGGCGACATCGCCTTCGGCAACGCCGACATCTTCCTGCGCGCGGACTACAGCCTGGAGCGCATCGAAGCGATTCGCGGCGGCTCGGCCTCCACCTTCGCCAGCAACTCGCCCGGCGGCATCATCAACTTCATCAGCAAGACCGGCGACACCGCCGGCGGCAGCGTCGGCCTCACCCGCGGCCTGGGCGGCTACGACAACACCCGCCTGGACTTCGACTACGGCGCGCCGTTCGCCGAGCACTGGCAGTTCAACGTCGGCGGCTTCTACCGCCGCGGCGACGGCGTGCGCGATGCCGGCTACACCACCGACAAGGGCGGCCAGCTCAAGGCCAACCTGACCCGGCTGTTCGACAACGGTTACGTGCGTGTCTACGCCAAGTACCTCAACGACCGCGCCGCCGGCTACCTGCCGGTACCCACGCGGGTCAGCGGCAGCGACGGGTCGCCGCACTTCGGCAGTATCGACGGCTTCGATCCCGGCACCGACACGCTGTACAGCCCGTACTTCCGCAGCAGCGCCACCCTCGATGGCGGCAACAAGCCCTCGCGGGTGGAACTGGGCGACGGCATGCATCCGCTGTCGCGCGCGTTCGGCGCCGAGGCGCAGTTCGACATCGACGGCGGCTGGACCCTGACCGACAAGTTCCGCATCGCCGATACCTCCGGCCGCTTCGTTTCGCCGTTCCCCGCGCAGGTCGCCGATGCCGGCGCGCTGGCGGCGAGCATCGGCGGCGGCGGCGCCGGCCTGCGCTACGTCGACGGCCCGAACGCCGGCCAGGCCTACACCGGCCTGGCGCTGCGCACGCATCTGTTCAACGTGCACCTCAACGACCTGGGCAACGCGGTCAACGACCTCAGCCTGGCGCGCGACTTCGGCAGCGGCGACGGCGGCAACCTCAACCTCAAGGCCGGCTGGTACACCTCGCGGCAGACCATCGACGTGGACTGGACCTGGAATTCCTACGTGCAGTCGCTGGGGCACCGCCCGCGGCTGCTGGACGTGGTCGCCACCGACGGCAGCCTGCGCTCGCAGGACGGCCTGTACGCCTACGGCGTGCCGTACTGGGGGCTGGACAACACCCGCCACTACGACGTGCGTTACGACATCAACGCGCCGTACCTGGCGCTGAGCTGGGACCAGGGCCCGCTGAGCGTGGACGGCAGTCTGCGCTACGACATGGGCCGCGCGCGCGGCGACACCGCCGGCGGCGTGCTGGCCAGCAATGTCGACGTGAACGGCGACGGCGTGATCGAGGCGCCGGAGCAACGCGTGGCGACCATCGACTACGCCAACCCCAAGCCGGTGCGCTACGACTGGAACTACCTGTCGTATTCGTTCGGCGGCAACTACATGCTCAACGACGACCTGGCCGCATTCGCGCGCTACAGCCGCGGCGCCCGCGCCAACGCCGACCGCCTGCTGTTCGGCGTGGTGCGCGACGACGGCTCGGTGTCCTCCAACGAAGCGGTGAACGTGGTCAAGCAGCTCGAGGGCGGCCTGAAGTGGCGCAGCGGCGGGCTGAGCCTGTTCGCCACCGCCTTCGCCGCGCGCACCCAGGAGCAGAATTACGAAGCCACCACCCAGCGCTTCTTCGACCGCACCTACAAGGCGCACGGCCTCGAGCTGGAAGCCGCATACCGCACCGGCGGCTTCACCCTCAACGGCGGCCTGACCTGGACCGACGCCACCATCGACAAGGACCAGATCACCCCGGCCAACGCCGGCAACACCCCGCGTCGGCAGGCGCGCTTCGTCTGGCAGCTGACGCCGAGCTACCGCGGCGAGCGCTACCAAGTCGGGGTCAACGCGATCGGCACCAGTTCGGCCTACACCCAGGACAGCAACCAGCTGAAGATGCCCGGCTACACCCAGGTCAACCTGTTCGGCGACTACCGCATCACCGATGCGCTGACCGTCTCGCTCAACGTCAACAACCTGTTCAACACCTTCGGCCTGACCGAAGCGGAGGAAGCGTCGATCGCCGACGCCGCCTCCGGCGTGATCCGCGCGCGCTCGATCCCGGGCCGCACTTCCAGCATCAGCCTGCGCTACGACTTCTGACGAGGACCGCACATCCGCGCCCCACCGGGGGCGCGGCCAAGCCCCCCATGACCGCACCCGCTCCTTCCGCACTGTCCGCGCTCGCCCACACCCTGTGGCAGGCGCATCTGCAACCGGACGCCGCCGACGCAGTGCTGGCACGCCTGCAGCGTCACGGCGAACGTCTGTTGGCGCCTTTGCATGCGCTGTACGGCACGCATCCGGCCTTCGCGCAGTGGTTGCCGCAGTGGCTGACGCAATTGGCGGCCACCGCCAACGCGCGGCCGTCGGCGCTGCGCCAGCTCGATGCCGAGCGCGCGCCCGACTGGTTCGCCACCCCGGCGATGCTCGGCTACAGCGCCTATGTCGACCGCTTCGCCGGGACCTTGCATGGCGTCGGCGAACGCGTGCCCTACCTGCAGGAACTGGGTGTTCGCTACCTGCACCTGCTGCCGTTCCTGCGCGCGCGCGCCGGCGACAACGATGGCGGCTTTGCGGTCAGCGACTACGGCCAGGTCGAACCGCGGCTCGGCGACACCGACGATCTGGCGGCGCTGACCGCGCGGCTGCGTGCGGCCGGGATCAGCCTGTGCGCCGACTTCGTGCTCAACCACACCGCCGACGACCATCCCTGGGCGCTGGCAGCCAAGCGCGGCGATGCGCGGCATCTGGACTATTACCACCACTTCCGCGACCGCGACGCGGTGGATGCCTACGAGCGCACCCTGGGCCAGGTGTTCCCGCACACCGCCCCGGGCAACTTCACCTGGGTGCAGGACGCCGACGCCTGGTTGTGGACCACGTTCTACCCCTACCAATGGGATCTGGACTGGAGCAATCCGGCGGTGTTCGGCGAGATGGCGCTGGCGCTGCTGCGCCTGGCCAACCTGGGCGTGGAGGTGTTCCGCCTGGATTCCACCGCCTACCTGTGGAAGCGTCCCGGCACCGACTGCATGAACCAGCCGGAGGCGCACACGATCCTGCAGGCGCTGCGCGCGCTCATCGACATCCTGGCCCCAGCGGTGCTGCTGAAGGCCGAGGCGATCGTGCCGATGGCACAGTTGCCGCCCTACTTTGGCGACGGCGCCGCGCGCGGCCACGAATGCCACCTGGCCTACCACAGCACACTGATGGCGGCCGGCTGGGTGGCGCTGGCCGAGCAGCGCGGCGACATCGTGCAGGCGGCGATCGCGCAGACGCCGGCGCTGCCGCCAGCCTGTGGCTGGCTCAGCTACGTGCGCTGCCATGACGATATCGGCTGGAACGTGCTGCAGCGCGAGGCCGCCGGTGGCGATGGCGTCGCCCCGTTCGCGCTGGCGCGCATCGCCCAGTTCTACGCCGGCGACACAGCGGACAGCTACGCGCGTGGCGAAGCCTTCCAGAGCAGCGGCGATGGCGTGCACGGCAGCAACGGCATGAGCGCGGCACTGACCGGCATCACGGCAGCGCTGGCCACCGATGATGCCGATGCGCTGGAACTGGGCGTGCGCCGCCTGCTGTTGCTGTACGCGGTGGCGCTGGCGATGCCGGGCATCCCACTGCTGTACATGGGCGACGAACTGGCCCTGGGCAACGACGACGCCTACCGCAACGATCCACTGCGCCGCCACGAAGGCCGCTGGCTGCACCGCCCGGACATGGACTGGGAACGCGCGGCGCAACGCCACGACCCCGACAGCCTGCCCGGCCAGGTCTACACCCGCCTGCGCGGGTTGATCGCCGCGCGTGCCACCACTGCGGCACTGGCCGCCGACCAGCCGTTGCGTGCCGTGCCGCTGGGCGATCCCGCCCTGCTCGGTTTGGCGCGCGGCGAGGACTTCGTGGCGGTGTACAACTTCAGTGCGGAGCCGGTTGCGGTGGATGTCGCCGCAACCTTGGGCGACGGCAACTGGCAAGCGATCGCCGATGGCGGCAGCGACCCCGCCACCTTGGCGAACTGGAGCGGCATCCTGCCCGCGTACGGCCTGCGTTGGTGGCGACGCAGCTGATCCGAAAACAGCGGCAGCCGCCTGCAGGCGCCACTGCTGCATACCCGTGCACGCTTCTGAGTGCGTGCAGTCGGGACTGAAGCTCCTCCCACAGGTGCGCTGCCTGGCTGCACGCGGTGGCACATCTATGCCTCCCAGGAGCGGCCTCAGCCGCGACAGGCTTTCCTACTCCCGCTTGTCGCGGCTGAAGCCGCTCTACGGATGCGGAGAAAGGTGCCCTGCACGGCTGGTGCAGTGGAATGGCACCCTGCACGCGTGCGGCCTGCGTTGGTGGCGGCGCGGATGAACAATAATCGCGGAGGAATAAGCGCATTAGCAGCATCAAGATACATGGCGCTATGGGGCCATGCGTTGAAGGGCCATACCACAACTGTTACATTCGGCTGTCAGTCAGCGAGAGAGCGCCTTGACGTCATGGATTGGTACAAAGCATGAGATGCAAGCATTGGATGCTGATCTGCGGAATTGTGGCTGCCGTTTCACTTGGATTGGCATGGACAGAAGTTCGCCACAAGCATCCACCGCAGAACGATGCCGCATACCTTCATAGCAATGAACCTGACGAAGAAGAGCGCTCCAGCGGCGCGAGCCCAGCGGCGCAAGCAAGCAAACGGGGAAATGGTACGCAGGAACATCGCTCCGCATCGAACGATGCCCTTCAAACTTTCCTGGATCTGAAAGCCCGTGCGAACCGAGGCGAAGCAGATGCGCAGCGTGATCTCGCAGAAGCTTATGGCCGATGCATTGCGGTCAACATCGACCCTCAGAAATTCCTAGCTACTTACTCGGCAATCGCAGCGCGTTCCACGTCGCATGCAAATGCCCAAGGCATCTTGTTGGTAGCACGCTCCTACGCAGAAGAATGCGCGGTCGTCGACAATGGCGCTGCCATTCCTGTCGATGCGCGGAATCTATGGCTCGAGCAGGCGGCAAAAGGTGGCGACCTTGCAGCGCAAGCCAGGCTTCAAATGGCCTCAACAGCTCGTCTGCAAGGAGAAGACTTGCGGCAATTCGTGGAGAAGGTCAGCAAATCAGGCGACCCATTGGCCACATTCGAACTGGGCCAACTGCTTGCAGGCAATTCCGACAATACCTCACTCGGACGATATAGCGAAGTCGCTACTGGCCCTACCTCAGGCTATGCGTGGAGCATCGCAGCATGTCAGATGGGACTGAATTGCGGCACCAACTCCGACATTATGAAATCCCTTTGCCTCAACACCGGAGGCTGCTCCAGCCCCAACTTCGAATCTTTCGTTCGCACCAACCTGATCAGCCCAAGCGATGCGAGCCTGCTCGACAGAAAGATCAAGGAAATCAGGAAGATTTTATCTAAGCCCTAAGGAAACTTATTCATGGAAAGAAGGTCATTGAAAAATCGCCTCATGATGCTTTGCCTGTTGGCGATATCGTTTGCAGCAATTGCAAAGACCGTCAGCATCGATGCCGCCTCTGGAGTTTTCCAGAACGTGGCGGCAGCACAAGGCGTTGGATCCGGGGACATGGCCGAACTACGCATTGCGGCGTTGACTGCATTAACCGGAATGTATCGCTCCACATATGGTCTTGCGAGTATTTCTGTGGGCGATGTCGTTGCGGTGACGTATCAGGATGGCAGCAAGGAAAAGGGCCAAGTTGTCTGTCTCTCAGGATCCGTTTGTGTCGTGCCCTTACCTGGCACACAAACTGGACCTGGTAGCGGAGCTGGAACTGGCGGCGGCGGGGGTGGTGGCGGAGGTGGTGGCGGCTGGGTTCCGCCTCCGAATGAATGCCCGAAATGCTCAGTGACTGTGGGCTGATCTAAACGGCCATGGCATGTCGTTGCGACCATGCCGTGGCGCCAGAAGGACTCAGGTACTCAACATTCCCAACAATGCCTCGGCCGCCGCCTCGGACGAGGCCGGGTTCTGCCCGGTGACCAGGCGGCCGTCCTCGACCACGTGCACGCCCCAATCGGCGACCTTGCTGTACTGGCCGCCCAGGCGCTGCAGTTCGTCCTCGACCAGGAACGGCACCACGTCGGTCAGGCCCACCGCGGCTTCCTCGCTGTTGGTGAAGCCGGTGACGCGACGGCCCTTCACCAGCGGCGTGCCATCGGCCGCCGTCACCCGGCGCAGCACGCCCGGCGCGTGGCAGACGAAGCCGATCGGCTTGTCGGCGCGTGCGAACGCTTCGATCAGGGCGATGGAATCGCGGCCCTCGGCCAGGTCCCAGAGCGGGCCGTGGCCGCCCGGGTAGAACAGCGCGTCGTAGTCGTCCACGCGCACCGATGCCAGCGGATGCGTGCTCGCCAGTTGCTGCTGCGCCGCCGGGTCGTCCTTGAAGCGGCAAGTCGCTTCGGTCTGCGCGTCCGGCGCATCGCTTTTCGGGTCCAGCGGCGGCTGCCCGCCCTTGGGCGAGGCCAGCGTGATCTCGGCGCCGGCATCCTTGAACGTGTAGTACGGCGCCGCGAATTCTTCCAGCCAGAAGCCGGTCTTGTGGCCGGTGTCGCCAAGCTGGTCGTGCGACGTCAGCACCATCAGGATCTTCATGCGGATCTCCTTGTGAAGGGAAGCGGCCATGCGGGGGCAGGCCGGGCGCCGCAGTATCGGCAGCCGCACATTCGCGGCGGGTGAGCATCGCGCACTGCGGTTCAGCTCACACACGCGATCCTGCAAGGCGGCCGAAGCCAGTCGCTACGGTGGCAGCCCAGCCGCTGCGGTGGGTCGCCCATTTTGTAAGAAAGCGGATAGCTGCCAGTTGAGCAGCCTGCGAACCACATGCAGGCGGCCTCCAGACACCAGACGAAGTCGCCCGCGTCCTGGGTCAGTCCATGCGTGTCCGGGCTACGCTGCATGCAGTGCGCGCCCTGTTCGACGTGAAATAGAACTGCAGGCCGAACGGCAGCGCGCCCTGGAATTCGCGGCTACCCAGATCCACCGAATGATGGCGTGGATGCCGATAAGGCGGGCGGCGCGATGCCGATCCGCCGCCACCCCATACGCACGCGACCAGGCATCGAACCCGACGCACTCCAGCGAGACACCAGACCACTCCGGCAACTCCATGGCCGGTATCGACCATGCCACTACTTCTTCACGACGGGAGTTTCCGGGAGACTCTGGACGACGTCACCCTTGTCATCAATAAAATCCAACGATGCCTTTCCAGCAGGCGTGACGGACATGATGATCCTGGGATTTCCTGAATCGTCCGCGAGAATCACCGCAGACGATTTTCCGCGAGTACGCCCGACAAAGAGCCTCTGTGTCTGCTCACCACCCGCGTCCTTCCACTGCTTCAACAGCGCATCCTTCTCCGGCCCATTCGGGGCCGCCAGATACTTTTCATACAGCCCTTCGTACTGCTTGGAAAGTCCGCGATCGAATACGGAAAGGCCGGTTTCCATGAAGCCGCCCTCCTCGTAGTGATGCAGGGCGATTTGCTGATCTCCGCCGAACCGATCCATCGAAAGATGCACGCCGCCACTGGGCTTTCCATCTTGACCGAGACTGCCGTCATAGATGAGCCCACCGACCTCGTCGCCCACGCCGTTATAGAACAGCATTCCGGGCATATTGCTTCTCTCGGTTTTCATGACCTTCCCGCCCATCACCGGATCGGGCAGCAAACCGCGGGCGGCCAACACCATGGACCTGGACCCGTCCTCGTTGACGATATTGATGCGATTGACATCGATCTCGGAAAATACCTGCTTGCTGCCAGCGCCTCGGGCCCCCATCAGCATGAGCGTCAAAGGAAGGGCGAGCGCCACAGCCGAAAAAATCTTCAGAATTCGATTTTGCCTGCGCAACTGCGCGATGACGCCAGCCGCTCCCACGTCCCCACCCCTACCTTCCGTCGTCGACACGCGAGCCTCCTTATTGGCGATAAATGCGCGACCCAGCATAGGTACTTGATTCTTCTCCCTGCAAGCAAGACGGACATGAGCGAACCATCTTTCTTGCCAGAGAAATGCCTCGGACTTCTTTTCGTTTCTTCAAAAAACCAAACGGCCGACAGCCCGCACTACAAGTTTGCGATAGCCACAGGAACACTGCAGTCGCATTAGACGCTTTGGATCGTCCACGCGACTGGTCGCTGCGAATGCCGCCGACCTCCCGCAGCGGCAGCTACTTCCTTCTGGAGCCCCCTACTCCACCTGATCCATGCGAATCCGGTTGGCGAACAGCGAGAACGCCAGCATCCCGGCCAGGCCGCTGGCGCGCGCGACCCACGTCGGCAACCAGCGCGGCGGCGCCAGCACGCCGGACTCGAACAGCGGTGCGAACGCGGCCACGTCCTCCAGCGCCATCTTGCCGGCGAACAGCCAGCGGCACAGCGGCAGCCGGTCGCGCTGCAGCGCCTGGCGGAAGAAGGTGTGCACCGACACCAGCCCGCGCAGGTACACGGTGTCCTTGGTGAACGCGGCGCCGCCTGTGGTAGGCACGCCGCGGAACACGCGCTGCGCCGAGGAGAAGCTCTCCGCAGGCGCCTGCCCGGCCGCATCGAAGTAGCGGAACACCTCGATGAAGTCGGCGCCGTCGCGGGCCAGCGCGATCGCCTCGATGCGCAGGCTGATCCGCTTCATGCGCTCGATGTCGATGCTGCCGGTGATCTGCTCGGCGAAGGTCGCCAGGCCTTCCTGGGTGGCGGTGGTGCGCGGCGAGGACAGCGCCAGGCTCGGCAACTGCGCCTGTTGCCGGCCGTTGAGCGCGGTCAGCGAATGCACCAGCGCCTCGTGGTGGAACAGTTGCGCGCGGTCGTAATCGCTGAAGTGGGCGCCGGAGCGCAGGCGGATGCGCTGCGCGCCGGCGGCGGCCTTGGCCAGCAGGTCCGGATCCAGTTCCACCGTGATCACCCGCGCGCCGAAGAATTCGTCCAGATCGCGCTGCAACAGCAGGCGCAACGCGGTGGCCGACACCGGCACCTGCTCCTCGGCCGAGAACAACTCGCGGTCCAGTTCCTGGGCGATGCGGATGAAATGGCCGGCGGCCTCGCGGGTGGTGGGACCGTGGCCAGGCATCGGGTCGTCCGGCACGCCGAACAACTGCGCCGAATACGTGCCCACCGCCGGCGTGCCGAGCACTTCGAGCAGCGCGGCGGCCAGATCCCAGCTGTGCACCGAGGCCTGCAGGTAGGCGCCGAGCGGATGTGCCGGATCGGCGGCCTCGGCGATCGCCCCGAGCTCGCGGCGGGTGTCGGCGAAATCCAGCCTGGGGTAGTCCACCTGCGGCAGTTGCGGCTGGCCGCGCGCCACGCTCTCCAGGAACGGCGCCTGCAGCGCCACCGGCCAACTGGCCAGGGCCAGCAGGCGGATGCCGCGCACCGCCTTGACCAGCCGCGCGTCGAGCGCGGCATGGTGGCGGATCTCGACCGGCAGCACGCGCTTGGCCACGGCCGACGTCAGCGGCGCAGGGTGCGCGGTGGCGGACGCTTGCCGCCCGGTTTGCCACCGCTGGGCTTGCCGCTGCGGCCGGCGGCCGCGTTCTGCGCCTGACGCTGCGCCAGCTTGCCGGCGGCACCAGCGACCTCGTCGCGCAGCTTCAGGTAGTTGGCCAGGCGCGCCTCCTCGATCTCGCCGCGCTCGATCGCCGCCTGCACCGCGCAGCCCGGCTCGGCCTGATGCGCGCAGTCGTTGAAGCGGCACTGCGCGGCCAGCGCCTCGATGTCGGCGAAACCGCCTTCGGCCAGGTCTTCCTCACCGGTGGGCTTGAGTTCGCGCATGCCGGGGGTGTCGATCAGGCAGGCGCCGGACGGCAACGGCAGCAGCGCGCGATGGGTGGTGGTGTGGCGGCCGCGCGAGTCGGTGGCGCGCACCGCCGCGGTGCGCATCTTCTGCACGCCCAGCAGGGTGTTGGTGAGGGTGGACTTGCCGGCACCGGACGAGCCGACCAGCACCGCGGTCTGCCCCGGCCCCAGCCACGGCCACAGCGCGTCGACACTGTCGGCCTGGCGGGCGTTGACCGTGAGCAGCGGGATCGCCTGCGCCGCCAGTTCCTCCAGCACCGCCAGCGCGTCGGCGGCGTACTCGGTGAGGTCGGCCTTGGTCAGCACCACCACCGGCGCCGCACCGCCGCCGCCCACCAGCAGCAGATAGCGCTCGATCCGGCGCGGATTGAAGTCCGCATCCAGGCCGCAGACGATGAACACCGTATCGATGTTGGCCGCGATCACCTGCTGGTGATAGTGCTCGCCAGCGGCGCCGCGCTTGATCGCGGTGCGCCGCGGCAGCAAGGCGACGATGCGCGTGTCCTCCAGCAACACCCAGTCGCCGACCGCGGCGCGCTCGTGGCTGGGAAAGCGCGGCCGCTGCCAGTCCGGCAGCGATTCGACCTTGAAGCCGGTGTCCACCGCATCGGCGACCACGTAGCCGGTGCGGTGCTGCTCCACCACCCGCGCCGGCCGCGCCTGCGGATGCGCCTCGAACAGCGCGCGCCAGGCAGGCTCATCGGGCATTCCGGGCCAGGGCCAGCCGATGGGGCGCAACGCGTCGAAGTCGATCGGGGAGGTGGTCATGGGCGAATTCTAGAGGGTGCGCCGCGCCCAAAGGTGAGCGCAGGGCGGCCACTGGGACACGCGCAGGGCGGCGCCTTGCGTCGTTAGCCCGCGCCGCAGGCGGCGCCCCGGGAGTCGCCAGCAGCGGCGCATGACCCGCGCGACACGTGTGTGGCCTCCACACGGGCCAGCCATCGCGCCACGCCCGTCGCAGCGCCAAGTGTGGCGGCCGGGCGCCGTAGACGACCCGCCACCACGGCGCCCTCCGCCCCGCCGCGGTGTCACATTTCCGCTACCATGCAGGTCCCACGCCCCACCGGCCAATGCGATGCCCACCCTGCCGATCAAGCCGCTCGCGATCCGCGAACGCCTGTCCGAAGTCCGCTACGAGATCCGCGGCGAACTGGCACGGCGAGCCCGCGAGCTGGAGGCCCAGGGGCGCAAACTGATCAAGCTCAACATCGGCAATCCCGGCGCGTTCGGCTTCCGTGCCCCGGAACATCTGCAGCGCGCGATCGCCGATGACATGGGCCGCACCGATCCCTATACCCACCAGCAGGGCCTGCCGGAGGCGCGCGAGGCGATCGCCGCGGCCTACGCCCGGCGCCAGCATCCGGACGCGCACCCGGACCGCATCTTCGTCGGCAACGGCGTCAGCGAGCTGATCGACCTGTCGCTGCGTGCGCTGCTCAACCCGGGCGACGAAGTGCTGGTGCCCTCGCCCGACTACCCGCTGTGGTCTGCCGCCACCATCCTCAACGACGGTCGCCCGGTGTACTACCGCTGCGCGCCGGAGAACGGGTTCCAGCCCGACCCGGTGGAGATCGAGACGCTGGTGTCCTCGCGCACCCGCGCCATCGTGCTGATCAACCCGAACAACCCCAGCGGCGCCAGCTACTCGCGGGCGCTGCTGGAGAAGATCGTCGCCATCGCGGTCAAGCACAACCTGCTGCTGATGGTCGACGAGATCTACGACCAGGTGCTGTACGACGACGCGGAGTTCGTGTCGGTGGCACCGCTGGCCGGCGCGCATCCGTGCATCAGCTTCGGCGGCCTGAGCAAGGTGCACCGCGCCTGCGGCTGGCGCGTGGGCTGGGCGCTGCTGTCCGGCGACGCCGAGCGCGTCGGCGATTTCCGCAACGCCATGGACCTGCTCGGCGCGCTGCGCCTGTGCGCCAACGTCCCCGGCCAGTTCGCCATCGATGCTGCGGTCAACGGCCCGGACACGATCTCGCTGCTGTGCGCCCCGGGTGGACGCCTGTACGAAACGCGCCGCGCGGTGCTCGAGGCGTGCGCGGCCAGCGAGCACCTGTCGCTGGTGCAGCCGGCCGGCGCGCTGTACGCGTTCCCGGCCGTGGTCGGCGCCGCCGCGCGCGGCTTCGACGACCACGCGTTCGCCCTGGAGCTGATGGAACAGGAAGGCGTGCTGGTGGTGCCCGGCTCCAGCTTCAACGTGCCCTACCGGCACCATTTCCGCGTCACCCTGCTGCCGGAGGCGGCGACGATGCGCGAGGTGTTCGCGCGCATCGATCGTGTCCTGGCGCGCCGCGCCGAGGACGCCACCAAGGTGGTGCCGCTGAAGCCGCGGGCGGCTGTGGGGCGGTGAGTGGGGAATGGGGAATGGGGAATGGGGAATGGCAAAGCGTGCGTGCGCCGTTCCTGCGAGCGCGCGTCCCGGTGATGGGGCTGCCATTGGCACCGCGTAGATGAGCCAGGGGCGTTTCGCCGCGGTCCAGCACACACCGCTGCGCTACCTGGCGCTGGGCGATTCCTACACGATCGGCGAAGGTGTTGACGCCGACGGACGCTGGCCGATGCAACTGGCGGCGGCGTTGCGCCGCGACGGCATCGCCCTGGCCGATCCGCAGATCGTCGCCACCACCGGCTGGACCACCGACGAACTGGACGCCGGCATCGACACGGCCGCGCCGCAGGGACCGTTCGACCTGGTGACGCTGCTGATCGGCGTCAACAACCAGTACCGCGGCTATCCGCTCGACGACTACCGCACGCAGTTCGACGCGCTGCTGCAGCGTGCGATCGGTTTCGCCGACGCGCGGCCGCAGCGGGTGCTGGCGGTGTCGATCCCGGACTGGGGCGTGACCGCCTTCGCGCAGCCACCCGCCCACGATCCGGCGCACATCGGTGCGCAGATCGACGCCTTCAACGCCGCCGCGCAGGCTTGCTGCACCGCGCGCGCGGTGCGCTTCGTCGACATCACCGGCTGCAGCCGCGACGGCGGTGGCGACCCGGCGATGCTGGCCGCGGACGGGCTGCATCCGTCGGCGGCGATGTATGCGCGCTGGACCGCGCGGCTGTTGCCGGCGGCTCGCGATGCGTTAGCCTAGCTGGCGTACGCCCGCTGCCAAGGACCGACATTGCGCGACGCCAGCACCACCCAGCCCATGACCCGCCCGCAGGCCCTGGCCATCGCCCGCGCCTTCCTGCCCACGCATCCGCTGGGCAACCGCTACGACTACTACTACACGCGCACCAAGCTGCGCACCGATCCGCTCTACCCCGGCGTGCTCGCCGCGCTGCGCGGCACCGACGCGCCGGTGCTGGACCTGGGCTGCGGGCTGGGCCTGCTCGCGCATGCGCTGCGCGCCGACGGCCAGCGCCAGCGCTACCACGGCGTGGACATCGACGCGGCCAAGATCCGCCGCGCCGGCGCCATCGCCGCCCGCAACGGGCTGCAGGACACGCATTTCGCGGTGGTCGACCTGGGCCAGTCCTGGCCCGAGCACCACGGCAGCGTCGCGATCCTGGACGTGCTGCAGTACCTGGACCGCGACATGCAATCCAACCTGATCCGCAGCGTGGCGCGCATGCTCACGCCCGGCGCCAAGCTGGTGATCCGCAGCGGCCTGGGCGATGCCAGCGGCCGCGGCCGCACCAGCCGCATCACCGACGTGCTCGCGCACCTGGCCGGCTGGATGCAGGAACTGCCCAAGGCCTACCCCACCCGCGACAGCCTGCAGGCCCAGCTCGACGCCGCCGGCCTGCGCGCCAGCTTCGCGCCGCTGTACGGCAACACGCCGTTCAACAACTGGCTGATCGTGGCGGAGCCGCGTTGACGTCGCAGCTGTCGCGCGAACTCCGGGTCTGCACGGCCTTCTCGCCGATCGTGGCCCAGCGCGCGCGACAGCGAGCGCCCTCCGCGTCGGCGCGTTCCCCGCTGCAAGCTGCCATGCCGCCGCACAGCGGCATGGAGATGGCCTCCATGCACTGAAGGCTGCAGTGCGCGAAAGACGGCCTCTGGCGGTTCCTGGCGGACCGTTTTCAGGTGTGCGATAGTCCGCCGGACCAGCCACGGACTCGGCAGAGGGACACATGGATGTTGCGCCACTACTGGCAACATTGCGAGGGATCGCTGCGGCTATTCGCTCGTCGTCGCGGCGCCAGACCGCGGACGTGCGACGCGTCTTCGCGGACCGCACCGAGATGCACCAGTACTTCGACGCGCAGCACGCGGCAGGCTATGACTGCTTCGTCACTCGCCTGCGAGACGGCTGGGAGGTGCGCAGTTACAAGCGCACCAGATGAAAGCGCAGCCGGGCCTTGCGCCATGCTGCCTGCACTACACCTGCACACGCCGGATGGTCATGCCTTCGCCGCATGCGCCGATTACTCCGTGCAGCGAGCGACAGATACCCCTCGGGGGCCTGTCGGCATGCCGCCCGTGCATGGACATGGCCGCCGCAGCGTATGCGCATCGGCACCACGCCACAGCGCAAGCGGGGAAGCGCGTCCAGCCTCAGGTCGGGCAGATCGTCTCCAGCCCACGCGCCTGCACAGCCTGCAACACCCCCTCCATGATCGCCGGATTGTGCCCGTGCGCCGCGCCCTCGTGCAGCAGCACGATGGCGCCGGGCTGCAGGTCGCGGGCGATGCGCGCGACGGTGATCGCGGGGTCGCAGCGCACGCCGTCGAAGCCGCGCGCACTCCAGGCCACCCGGGTCAGGCCATGCCGGCGCAGCGGTGCGGCGACGAAGGGATTGGTCATGCCCACCACCGAGCGGTACCAGCGCGGCGCAGTGCCGGCGATCGCGGCCAGGGTCTGCTGCGCCTGGCCGATTTCCTGCGCCATGCGCCGCGGCCCCAGCGCCCAGAACCACGCCTGCGGGTGATGCTGGCTATGGTTGCCGATGCCGTGGCCGCGGCGCAGGATCTCGCGTACCAGTTGCGGGCGCGCGGCGGCGCGGGCACCGACCAGGAAGAACGTGGCCTTGGCCTGGTGGCGGTCGAGCAGGTCCAGGATCGCCACGGTGTCGTCGGAGGGGCCGTCGTCGATGGTCAGCCACACCCGCGGCGCGCTGCCGGGCAGGCGATCCAGCACCGGCGCATACAGCCGCGCCCGCGGCAGGAACACCGGCAACACCAGCGCGGCGTGCGACAGCAGCAGCGCCGGCAGGCCGACTGGCCAGCCATATGCCCACCACAGCCCCGCCACCAGCGCCTGCGAGGCCAGCGCCCAGGGCAGCCAGCGGTAGGGGTGGCGCGGGATGCGATGCAGCGTTTCCGGAACTGTCATGCCCCATGATGCCATGCGGCGTAGAATGACCGGTCCGACTCTGCGACGACTGCCTGCCATGTCCCTCGACCCCGCCCTGCGCTCCCGTATCGAAACGCTGCTCAGCTCCAACCGCGTCGTGCTGTTCATGAAAGGCCAGCCGGGCATGCCGCAGTGCGGGTTCTCCGCCAAGGCGGTGGGCGCGCTGAACGAGCTGGGCGTCGACTTCGCCCACGTCAACGTGCTGGCCGACCAGGACATCCGCGAGGGCATCAAGGTCTACGGCGACTGGCCGACCATCCCGCAGCTGTACGTGGACGGCGAGCTGATCGGCGGCAGCGACATCATCCTGCAGATGGCCGGCAGCGGCGAGCTGAGCGAACTGCTCGGCGTGGCCGCGCCGGACCGCACGCCACCGTCGATCACCATCACCGACGCCGCCGCCGAGATGCTGCGCGGCGCGCTGGCCGACGCCCCGGGCGCAAGCCTGGCGCTGGCGATCGACGCGCAGTTCCAGCCGAACTTCCAGTTGGCGCCGACCGACCCCAACGCCATCGCCGCCGAGTCCAACGGCCTGCGCGTGCAGTTCGACCTGGGCAGCGCGCGCCGCGCCGACGGCATCACCATCGACTGGGTGGACGACATCCGCGGCCGCGGCCTGGCCATCGACAATCCCAATGCGCCCAAGCCGGTGCAGGACCTCAGCCCGCGCGACGCCGACGACCAGGTACGCGCCGGTGGCCTGCTCCTGGTGGACGTGCGTCCGCCGGAAGAGCGCGCGGTGGCGGCGGTCAACGTGCCGTTCCGCACCCTCGACGGCGAGCAGCGCGCGCAACTGGAAGCGCTGCCCAAGGACACCGCGCTGGCCTTCCTGTGCCACCGCGGCGGCCGCAGCGCGCAGGCGGCCGAGCACTTCCGTTCGCTGGGCTTCACGAAGGTGCACAACGTGGTCGGCGGCATCGACGCCTGGACCGACCAGGTGGACGGAAGCGTGCCGAAGTACTGAGTCGGTTACCTCGTGGGTTGCGTCCCGTGCGGACGCGCCGAAAGGGCGATCGAGCGATCGCCCTTTTTTGTGCCCGCGCGCCGCGATCGCCACACGCACACGCTCCTACCCTGGGCACGCACTCGCCTGGCGTCTTGCGCAAGTGCTGACGGCAGCACCGAAGTCCGGCGCTCCCTGTGGGAGGGACTTCAGTCCCGACTGCAATGGGGTCGAATGCGCCGATGGCTTCGCTCGTCGCGGCTGAAGCCG
>NZ_AQOK01000308.1:0-2865 GCF_000364645.1 Xanthomonas sp. SHU 308
TCCCAATGTGGCTGAAATGAATGTCGATACAGCCTAGGACACCCGACGCTGCACCGCATGCGGAACGGCCGGCGGCTGTTACGCCCAACGCCACCACGGCCAATGGCGCAGGGCACGCTGCGCACGGCGATCAGCAACCGGGGCCACACGACGGCCTTTCGTCGAACGACCAGACGATGTTCGACAAGCTCAGAGCGGCGACCCCGCGTGAGATCTCCGACGACCACGTCGCCCACACCATGCTGTTGAGCAAGAAGGAGGGCATCACGGACGCCACCAAGATTGATGGCGTACGCATGTCTGGCGATACCTTATGGGTCGTCGGGACCACACCAGGCTTCAAGGTGTCGCTGGATACACGCGAGCCGGCTCCCCCCTTGCACGAGACGTCGCAACACGCACAAGCCTTCGACCGGCAACAGGCACAGCAATTGGCATACGACGCTTCGCAACAGGAAAGGGTTGCCCGAGGAGGCCAGGTGGTCTGAGTTCATCGGCCATGAATTCTGTCAGAGACCGGTATGGCCAAAAAACGGGCCGATCCCTTCTTCGTTATCCACGCAATTCAGGTCGATAGGCACAGCTTCCCAAAATGCTTCCCCGCCGCCTGATGCGCAAACGCATCGGCGATATCTGCCAGCGCGAAGGTCTGGTCGACCACCGGCTTGATGCCGGTCGCGTCGAGGGCGCGGACCATGTCGCGCTGGTGGCGGCGGCTGCCGACGATCAGGCCCTGCAGGGTCTGGTGGCGTTGCATCAGCGCCACGGTCGGCACCTGGCCGGCAATGCCGGTCAGCACGCCGATCAAGGCGATGTGGCCGCCGATGCGGCAGGCCTGGATGGATTGGCCCAGCGTGTCCGGTCCGCCCACTTCGATCACCACGTCGACGCCGCGGCCGTTGGTGTAGTCGAGCACCTTGGCCGCCCAGTCGGTGTCGCGGCGGTAGTTGATGGTGAAATCGGCGCCCAGCGCCTGCGCACGCGCCAGCTTCTCGTCGGACGACGAGGTGGCGATCACCGTGGCGCCCATGTGCTTGGCGAACTGCAGGGCGAAGATCGACACGCCGCCGGTGCCGAGCACCAGCACGGTGTCGCCCGCCTTCAGGTGCGCTTCCACCACCAGTGCGCGCCAGGCGGTGAGCCCGGCGGTCGTCAACGTCGCCGCTTCGGCGTGGCTGTAGCCGCGCGGGGCGTGCGTGAACCAGTGCGCGGGACGAACGACGTGTTCGCGTGCATAGCCGTCGACGCCGTCGCCGGGCACGGTGGCGAAATCGGCGATGGTCGGGCCGCCATCCAGCCAGGTCGGGAAGAAGGTCGAGACGACCGCGTCGCCCACGGCGAACTCGTCAACGCCCTCGCCCACCGCCTCGACCACGCCGGCGCCGTCGGACATCGGGATGCGGCCGTCGGCGCTGGGCATGCGGCCGGTCACCACGCCCAGGTCGTGGAAGTTGAGCGAGCTGGCATGCACGCGCACGCGGAGTTCGCCGGGGCCCGGCTGGCCGGGATCGGGCAGATCGACGAGGCGGAGGTTCTCGAGGCCAGCGGGCTGGCGCAGGGTGATGGCTTTCATGGGCACGACATCCTTAGCGGAAAAGTGGCGAGGGCAGCGCCGCATCAGTTGCAGCGAAACCGCATTGCAGGCATTGTCGGGATGCACTTCCTGCATCGCAAGAACGTACAATTTTCGCAGGTACTATCAATTTTGTAGGTACAACGACCATGCGTCTGAAACGTCTGGATGGCAAGAGCGGCTGCGCGGTCGAAGTCACGCTGTCGGTGATCGGCGGGGTGTGGAAGCCGGTGATCCTGTTCCACCTGCTCTCCGGCAAGAAGCGCTTCATGGAACTGACGCGCCTGGTTCCCAACGCCACGCAGCGCATGCTGACGCTGCAGTTGCGCGAGCTTGAGGAGGACGGCGTCATCGTGCGCCACGTCTATCCGCAGGTGCCGCCCAAGGTCGAATATGCGCTGACGCCGCTTGGCCACTCCCTCGCGCCGGTGCTGATCAGTTTGCGCGAATGGGGTGAGTCGTATCGCACCCGCGAGCTGTCGCGCGCGTCGGCTGACGCTGCGGAGTGCGTGCGTGGTGTAGCGACGGCTACTTGATTCAGGCAAGCGCCGAAAGAAAACCGGGGCGCGCACCACGAGGCCACGGCAGCGCGGCAGGAAGCACGACGTGGGGTCGCGGAACGTCGATGGTCGATAGCGACACCGCTGTAGATGCAAGATCCGGCGACGCTAGTGAGCTTCAATCGCGAAGGGAGGCCTATTTGCAGACGTCAGCGATCAACGAGGTCTCCCGACTACCGACCTTGGAAGGCGTCGGGACTGAGGTCACTCCCACAGGCACCCTGGCCAAAACACCGCAAGTCCTGGGGAGCGGCCGCCGCCGCGACGTGCGTGAGCGGGATTGCCCGTTGCGGCTGAAGCAGCTCCTTCAAGCACAAAGACGTGTCGCGCTGAGCCGTCGCAGAGCACGTCTTCAACGATGACCATCAAGCCCGCGTCGGCATCTTGTCCTTGAACGCCCGCAGCACCGCCGGCAAGCTGGCTAGATTGTCGGCAACACCAGCCTGGGCGATCTTCTCAACCGAGCCTGCGGTCGTGCTTGCGCTCGGCGTCTGCATTGCTCCCGGGCAGGTCGCCTGCGCCAGCGTAGCCGGCAGCAGCGGCGCTGACACAGCATTCTCGAACGGCGTGCCTACCGAATGCGCCAAGCTTTTGTCGACGGACGTCATTGCCTGTCACGGCGCTTCGCCAATGCCCTTGGCATTGGGCACGGTGACGGCGTCGGTGACCTGGTTATTGACTGCTGTGGATAGGCCCTAGGCTGTATCGACATTCATTTCAGCCACATTGGGA
>NZ_AQOK01000309.1:0-9448 GCF_000364645.1 Xanthomonas sp. SHU 308
CGCCGCCGCCGCCGCTTCCATGTCCGAGTCCCCGCGCCCCCCTCGCGCACGCCGCACCGCGCGCGCCGCCACCGCCCCCACCCCGCCCGAGCGCGGCCTGGCCGCGGAGCTGATGCGGCGCATCGGCGAATGCGAAGGCGACCCGAACTTCATGACCTCGCTGGCGCGCGGCCTGGCCGTGCTCAGCGCCTTCGGCCAGCACAGCCGCGACGTCAGCATGGCCCAGCTCAGCGCCGACACCGGCATTCCGCGCGCGGCGGTGCGGCGCGTGCTGTACACGCTGGAGAAGCTCGGCTACGCCGGCACCCACGGCCGCGGCTACGTGCTGCTGCCGCGCGCGCTGGGCATCGGCAGCGGCTACCTGTCCACCGCCGCGCTGTCGGTGGCGGCGCAGCCGGTGCTGGACGCGCTGCGCGACACCCTGCACGAGTCCTGCTCGCTGGGCGTGCTCGACGGCGACGACCTGCTGTACGTGGCGCGTGCGGAAACCGTGCGGATCATGTCGATCGGCCTGCGCGCCGGCAGCCGCCTGCCGGCGTACTGCACCTCGATGGGCCGGGTGTTGCTGGCGGCGCAACCGGGCGACACCTTGAGCAGCTATCTGGAGCGCAATCCGCTGCGCCCGCGCACCGAACGCACCGTCACCGACCGCGCGCAGTTCCAGGCCCTGCTCGAGCGCGTGCAGCGCGACGGCTACGCGGTGGTGGACCAGGAACTGGAGATCGGCCTGCGCTCGGTGGCGGTGCCGGTGCGCAACCGCCAGGACCGCGTGGTCGCCGCGCTCAACGTCGGCAGCTCGGTGGCGCGGATGACCCTGGGCAGCCTGCAGAGCACGGTGCTGCCGGCGCTGCGGCATGCGGCGCAGCAGTTGAGCCGCGTGCTGGACTGACCCGCATCCGCCCCTGCGGGGCACCTTTCCCTCCGACGAAACAAGGGATAAGCCCCTCTCCCCCCGGGAGAGGGGTTGGGGTGAGGGTCCGGCACGCGCCGCGATCTGGCCGATACCACGCATCTGCCGAAGCAACGCAACGTGTCAGCCACGCGTCGCATCGTGTCGTTCGCGGCGCTCGGTGCAGCGGACCGCGTGTCACGATCATTCCCAGCCGTGCCGCAACAGCGGCGCCGGGCTCAATCCGTCGCTTCGGCCGCCTGCTCGGCCAGGATCGGCGCGGCCAGGGCGAAGGCGTGGTTGGCCGCGGGCACACCGCAATAGATCGCCGCCTGCAGCAGCACTTCCTTGATTTCGTCGGCGCTGACGCCGTTGTTGCGCGCGGCGCGCACGTGCAGCTTGAACTCCTCGTCGTGGCCGCGCGCCACCATCATCGCCAGGGTCAGCAGCGAGCGCGTGTGCCGCGGCAGGCCCTCGCGGGTCCACACCGTGCCCCAGGCGGTACGGGTGATGAACTCCTGGAATTCCTCGGTGAACGGCGTGCGCGCGGCCAGCGAGCGGTCGACGTGGGCATCGCCGAGCACCGCGCGGCGCACCTGCAGGCCGGCGGCGTAGCGTTCGTTCTCGTCCATCGGGTCGACTCCTGAAACGTGGGGAAAGGCGGGCGTTGGCTACTGCAGCAGGAAGCGCAGCAGCGCGTCGTTGAAGGCGTGCGGCGACTCGACGTTGCACAGGTGGCGGCCGTGCACCTCGGCCTCCTCGCCCTGCGCCACCTGCGTGGCGATGACCTGCAGATCGGCCGGCGGACACACCGGATCGTCGTGCCCGGCCACGGCCAGCACCGGCACGCCGATCTCGCCCAGGCGCGCGCGGAAGTCGGCCTCGGCCAGCGCCTGGCAGCAGCCGATGTAGGCCTGCGCATCGGTGGCGCGGAAGCTGTCCAGGATCGCCTCGACGGTCGCCGGCTGCGCTTCGGCGAAGGCCGGGGTGAACCAGCGCGTGCGGGTGCCGTCGCACAGCGGCGCCAGGCCCTCGGCGCGCACCTGCTCGATGCGCGCCTGCCAACTCTCGGCGCTACCGATTTTGGCCGCGGTGGCGCACAGGGTGAGGCTGAGCAGGCGCTCGCCCGCGTGCAGGCCCAGCCACTGCCCGGTCAGCCCGCCGATCGACAGGCCGCAGAAATGGCTGCGCTCGATCGACAGCGCATCCCAGAGCGCCACCACGTCGCCGCCGAGGTCGGCGATGGCATAGGGCGCCGGCGGGGTGGTGGACGCGCCATGGCCGCGACGGTCGTAGCGCAGCACGCGGAAGTGCGGCGACAGCGCGGCGATCTGCGCGTCCCACATGTGCAGGTCGGTGCCGAGCGAGTTGCACAGGGTCAGCCACGGACGGCCTTCGCTGCCGTCGATGCGGTAATGCAGACGATGCGTGGGCAGGTCGAGGATGGGCATGGGCGGCGCTCGCAGGGAAAGTGGAAGGGGCCGTCGCGGCATGTAACCGCGCGGCACCGGCAAGTCTAGAACGTGGCGCCGACACTGCGGCAGACAGGTACGGCGCGGCGCCTCACCCGCGCGCCTGCGCGGCGAGCACGCGCTCGATCCACACCGTCGCCGTGCCGCGCCAGCTGTCGCTGGCAAACAGCGTATCCAGAGCCGCCGGCGCCAGCACCGCGGTCACCTGCGGCTCCTCGGCCAGCACCGCGCGCAGGTGCTGCTGCGTGGCCAGCGCGCGGCGCACCGCGGTTTCCACCAGCGCGTGCGCGGCAGTCTTGCCCAGGTGCGCGGCCAGGGTCACCGCCACCGCCTCGGCGTAGAGCAGGCCGCCGTGGCTGTCCAGATGCGCGGCCATGCGCGCGCGGTCCAGCTCCAGGCCCTCGATCAGCACCCGCACCTGGGCCAGGCTGCCGGCACTCAGGCGCACCAGTTCCGGCAAGGTTTCCCATTCGGCATGCCAGCCGCCGACCGCGCGCTCGTGTTCCTGCGGCAGTGCCGCGAACAGGGTCGCGAGCAGCCCGGGCGCGCGCGTGGCCGCGGCGATCGCGACCACGCAGCCGACAGGATTGCGCTTGTGCGGCATCGCCGAGGAGCCGCCCTTACCCGCCGCCGCCGGCTCGAACGCCTCGGCCACTTCCGACTGCATCAGCAACGCGACGTCGCGTCCGATCTTGCCGAGGCTGCCGGCGAGCAGCGCGAACGCCGCGCCGATCTCGCCGATACGATCGCGCGCCGCGTGCCAGGGCAGCGCCGGCAACGGCAGCCGCAATTCCTCGGCCAACGCCTCGGCCACGGCCAGGCCCTGCGACTGCAGCGCAGCCAGGGTGCCGGCGGCACCGCCGAACTGCAGCACCAGGGCGTCCTCGCGCAGCGCCTGCAGGCGTCGGCGGCTGCGCTGCAGCGCGTCCAGCCAGCCGGCAGCCTTCAGTCCGAAGGTCACCGGCACCGCCTGCTGCAACAGGGTGCGCCCGGGCAGGCCGGTGTCGCGCTCGCGCTGCGCCAACGCCGCCAGCGCCGTGCACAGCGCGTCCAGTTGCGCTTCCACATGGTCGAGCGCGGCGCGCAGTTGCAGCACCGCGCCGCTGTCGATGATGTCCTGGCTGGTCGCGCCCCAGTGCACCCAGCGCGCGGCGTCCTCATCGGCGGCGGCGACCTGCGCGGTGAGCGCCTTGACCAAGGGGATCGCCGGATTGCCGGCCAACGCGGTGGCGGCGGCCAGCGCCGGCAGGTCGTAGCGCGCGGCATCGCAGGCGGTGGCGATCGGCGCCGCTACGTCGGCCGGGATCACGCCGCAGCGTGCCTGCGCGCGCGCCAGCGCCGCTTCCACGTCGAGCATGGCCTGCAGGCGCGCGCGGTCGTCGAACAGCGCATCGACGGCCGGATCGCCGAACAGCGGACGCAACAGGGACTCGGAGACGCTCATCGGTTCGTAGGCGGTGGAGAGATCATGCAGCGTAACCGCTGCAGCCTGTGCGGGATGTCGCTGCGCTCAGTAGCGGAAGAACACGGTCTCGTGCTCGCCCTGCATGCGCACGTCCCACTGGTAGCGATTGGGCGCCTGCGGTTGCGCGACCAGGGTCGCGCGGCGCTCGGCCGGCACCTGCGCCAGGATCGCGTCGCCGTCCAGGTCGTCGTCGCCGAAGTAGAGCCGGGTCGGCGCGGCGCGCAGCAGGCCGCGCATGAACACCAGCACCACCAGGTGCGGCGCCTGCAGGCCCTTGGGCCCGGCGACGCGCCCGGGCTTGACCGTACGGAAGGCGAAGCGGCCCTGCGCGTCGGTCGGCACCCGGCCCCAGCCGTGGAAGGCGGGATCGTGGTCGCCGCGGCGCGGATCGGCGGCATGGTCGTAGATGCCGGCGGCATCGGCCTGCCAGATCTCCAGCAGCGCATCGCCGACCGGTGCGCCGTTGCCGTCGAACACGCTGCCGACGATCTCCACGTGGGTGCCCTGCGCCTGTGGCGGCGCGATCTCGGTGCGGTACAGCGGTTCCAGCCCGATCCGGTAGTAGGGACCGACCGTCTGCGAAGGGGTTGCCTGGAAACTCATCGCCTCACTCCCAAGGGGTCTGCTTGCGTCCGCGCAGGACGATGTCGAAACGGTAGCCCAGCGCGAACTCGTTGGCGGTGGTCTCCCAGTCGAACGCGGAGACCATGCGCTCGCGCGCCTTCGGGTCCTCCACGCAGTTGAAGATCGGGTCGAACGCCAGCAGCGGATCGCCGGGGAAATACATCTGCGTGACCAGGCGCTGGCCGATGCCGTCGCCGTGCAGCGAGAAGTGGATGTGCGCCGGGCGCCAGGCGTTGTAGTGGTTGCGCCACGGATAGGCGCCGGGCTTGATGGTGGTGAAGCGGTAGCGGCCGTGGTCGTCGGTCAGCACCTGGCCGGTGCCGGTGAAGTTGGGATCCAGCGGCGCGTCGTGCTGGTCGCCGGCGTGCAGGTAGCGGCCGGCGGCGTTGCACTGCCACACCTCGACCACGCTGTTGCGCACCGGCTTGCCGTTCTCGTCGAGCAGGCGCCCGCTGACGATGATGCGCTCGCCCAGCGGCGCGCCGGGGAAGCCGACGGTGAGATCGGCGGCGTGTTCGCCCAGGGTGGTGCGGTCCAGGGTCGGGCCGGTGGCCTCGGACAGGGTCAGCGGGATCGCGATCGGATCGCGGGTCGGGCCGCGCGCGCCGGTGGAGGCGTAGGGCGGGTGCAGGTAGGCCGGCTGCGTCCCGGGGTACGGGCGGCGATAGCCGAGCAGGGGATCGATGGGGGTGTCGTCGCGCATCGTGCGGTCTCGCTGGCTCCGCGCGGAGCCGGTTGGCTGGAGGAATGATGCAGGCGTATGCGGCGCAGCGTCGATGGGGCGAGCGGCTACAGCCGCTCGATCGCCAGCGCCACGCCCTGGCCGACGCCGATGCACATGGTCGCCAGACCGCGGCGACCACCGCTGGCCTCGAGCTGGCGCAGCAGGGTCAGGGCGAGGCGCGCGCCGCTCATGCCCAGCGGATGACCGAGTGCGATCGCGCCGCCGTTGGCGTTGACGTGTGCGGCATCGTCGGCGACGCCGAGTTCGCGCAGGCATGCCAGGCCCTGCGCGGCAAACGCCTCGTTGAGTTCGATCGCATCGAAGTCGCCGATGGACAGCCCCAGCCGCGCCAGCAGCTTGCGCGTGGCCGGCACCGGGCCGATGCCCATGTAGGCCGGCTCCACGCCGGCGCTGGCGAAGCCCAGCACGCGTGCGCGCGGGGTCAGGCCCAGCGCCTGCACCTGCGCGTCGCTGGCCAGCAGCAGCGCGGCGGCGCCGTCGTTGATGCCCGATGCATTGCCGGCGGTGACCGTACCCGGCTGGCGGAAGATCGGCTTGAGCCTGGCCAGCGCCTCGAGAGTGGTGTCGGCACGCGGATGCTCGTCGGCACTGACCTCGACGGTCTCGCCACGCTTCCTGCCCGGTGCGGTCACCGGCACGATCTCGCCGTCGAAGAAACCGGCGGCCTGCGCGGCGGCGGTGCGCTGCTGGCTGCGCAGGGCGAAGGCGTCCTGGTCCTCGCGCGAGATGCCGTAGCGTGCGGCCACGTTCTCGGCCGTCTCGCCCATCAGCTCCACGCCATACCGTTGCTGCAGCTTCGGATTGACGAAGCGCCAACCCATGGTGGTGTCTTCGAGCTGCTGGTTGCGGGCGAAGGCGCTGTCGGCCTTGCCCATCACCCACGGCGCGCGCGACATCGACTCGACGCCGCCGGCGATGGCCAGGCCCAGCTCGCCGGCGCGGATGCCGCGCGCGACGGTGCCGATGGCATCCAGGCCCGACCCGCATAGGCGGTTGACCGTGCTGCCCGGCACGCCGAACGGCAGGCCCGCCAGCAGCAGGCTCATGCGCGCGACGTTGCGGTTGTCCTCGCCGGCCTGGTTGGCGCAGCCCAGGTAGACGTCGTCGAGTTGCGCCGGATCCAACTGCGGCTGCCGCGCCAGCAGCGCCTGCAGCGGCACCGCGCCGAGGTCGTCCGCACGCACCCCGGCCAGGGCGCCGCCGTAGCGGCCGATCGGCGTGCGGATGCCGTCGATGATGTAGGCCTCGTTCATGCCGCCTCCGTGGAATCGGCCAGGGTCAGCGCCAGCCCGGTGGCCTGGCGTAGGTCGTCCAGGCTCACGCCCTCGACCAGTTCGAGCACGCGCGCGCCGTCCGGCCCCAGCGCGAACACGCCCAGGTCGGTGTACACCCGCGACACGCAACGCAGCCCGGTCAACGGATAGCTGCAGGCGTTCACCAGCTTGGGCTCGCCGCGCTTGGTCAGCAGTTCCATCATCACGTAGACCTGCTTGGCACCGATCGCCAGATCCATCGCGCCGCCGACCGCCGGGATCGCATCGGCCGCGCCGGTGCTCCAGTTGGCCAGGTCGCCGTGCACCGACACCTGGAACGCACCGAGCACGCACACGTCCAGGCGCCCGCTGCGCATCATCGCGAACGAGTCGGCGTGGTGGAAATAGCAGCCGCCGGTCAGCAGTGTCACCGGCTGCTTGCCGGCGTTGATCAGGTCCAGGTCCTCCTGGCCCGGCGGCGGCGCCGGCCCCATGCCGAGCAGGCCGTTCTCGCTGTGCAGGAAGATCTCCTTGTCCGCCGGCAGGAAGTTGGCCACCGCGGTCGGCAGGCCGATGCCCAGGTTGACGTAGGCGCCCTCGGGGATGTCGCGCGCCACCCGTGCGGCCAGCGCGTTGCGGTCGATGCCGCGCCCGTTCAATGCGTGCATGCGCCCTCCTGTGCGGTGGCCACCGCCACCACCCGTTGCACGAAGATGCCCGGCGTCACCACCGCTTCCGGGTCCAGTGCGCCGAGTTCCACCACTTTCTCCACCTGCACGATCGCGCAGGTCGCGGCCATCGCCATCAGCGGGCCGAAGTTGCGCGCGGTCTTGCGGTACACCAGGTTGCCCCAGCGGTCGCCGTGGTGCGCCTTGATCAGCGCGAAATCGGCGCGGATCGGATACTCCAGCACGTAGTGGCGGCCGTCGATCTCGCGGGTCTCCTTGCCGGCGGCCAGCTCGGTGCCGTAGCCGGTGGGGGTGAAGATCGCGCCCAGGCCGTTGCCGGCCGCGTGAATGCGCGCGGCCAGGTTGCCCTGCGGCACCAGTTCCAGTTCCAGCTCGCCGGCGCGGTAGGCCGCGTCGAAGTGCTGCGAGTCGCTCTGCCGCGGGAACGAGCACACGATCTTGCGCACGCGCTTGTGCTTGATCAGCGCAGCCAGCCCGGTCTCGCCGTTGCCGGCGTTGTTGTTGACGATGGTCAGCTCGCGCGCGCCCTGCGCGATCAGCGCGTCGATCAGCGCATCGGGCATGCCCGCAGTACCGAAGCCGCCGATCATCACCGTGGCGCCATCGTGGATGTCGGCCACTGCGTCGGCGCACGAAGCCAGGGTCTTGTCGATCATCGGCGCCGCTCCGCCGTCGCCGGCCAGGGGCACAGCGCACAGGGGCGCAGGCGCATTACGGGGTCTGCCACGACATCCTCCTCCAGGTCGCTTCGGGAGGCCACGTTAGGCCCGCTCCGGCGGGCGGTCAATCCGATTATCGGATGCATTGTTCGATAAACGAACAATTTAACGATGCGGCAACGGCACGCCGACCCATCCCTGTTGTATACATTCGGCCATCGCCGCATCTCGGGCGATGGCGTGAAGGCAGCGCTAGCTCGCCCTCCGCCCGCAACACGCAAGGATCTTCCCCAGCCTGTTGTATACACAATCGAGGTCGCCGCCATGCAGTCGTCCACTCCGGCATTTCCGCTCAATGCCTGGTACGCCATCGCCTGGGATCACGAGGTCAAGCACGCGCTGCTGCCGCGCAAGGTGTGCAACCTGGACATCGTGCTGTACCGCACCAGCAGCGGCCGCGTCGCCGCGCTCGAGGACGCCTGCTGGCATCGGCTGGTGCCGCTGTCGATGGGCCGGCTGCGCGGCGACGACGTGGTCTGCGGCTACCACGGCCTGGTCTACGACGCGAACGGGCGCTGCGTGCACATGCCCT
Organism: Xanthomonas sp. SHU 308; assembly: GCF_000364645.1. Classification (NCBI taxonomy): domain Bacteria; kingdom Pseudomonadati; phylum Pseudomonadota; class Gammaproteobacteria; order Lysobacterales; family Lysobacteraceae; genus Xanthomonas; species Xanthomonas sp. SHU 308. Next base: position 8,389 of record NZ_AQOK01000309.1, read on the forward strand.
CGCAGGACACGATCAACCCTTCCGCCTGCGTGCGCCGCTTCCCCACCGTGGAGCGGCACCGCTACGTCTGGGTGTGGCCGGGCGACGCGGCGCTGGCCGACCCCGCGCTGGTGCCGGACCTGCACTGGAACGACGACCCGGCCTGGGCCGGCGACGGCCGCACCATCCACGTCAAGTGCGACTACCGGCTGGTGCTGGACAACCTGATGGACCTGACCCACGAGACCTTCGTACACGGCTCCAGCATCGGCCAGGACGAGGTCGCCGAGGCGCCGTTCGACGTGGTCCACGGCGAACGCAGCACGGTGGTCTCGCGCTGGATGCTGGACATCGACCCGCCGCCGTTCTGGGCCTGGCAGATCGAGCATGCGCACGGCTACCGCGGCAAGGTCGACCGCTGGCAGATCATCCGCTTCGAAGCGCCCTGCACCATCGCCATCGATGTGGGCGTGGCGGTGGCCGGCAGCGGCGCGCCGCAGGGCGACCGCTCGCGCGGGGTCAACGGCTACGTGCTCAACACCATCACCCCGGAAACCGATCGCACCTGCCATTACTTCTGGGCATTCGCGCGCAACCATTCGCTGCACGAGCAGTCGATCACCACGCGCCTGCGCGACGGCGTCAGCGGTGTGTTCGGCGAGGACGAGCTGATCCTGGAAGCGCAGCAGCGCGCCATCGACGCGCATCCGGATCACGTGTTCTACAACCTCAACGTCGATGCCGGCGGCATGTGGGCGCGGCGCCTGATCGAGCGCATGGTCGCCGCCGAGCAGCGCAACCAGGACCTGCAGCTGCGCATGGTCGGATGAACCGCCGCCAGGATCCCGGAGCCACCGCCATGTCCGCCGCGCATCCGTTCCGCTCCAGTGCCGCGCAGACCACCCGCGCCCTGCTGGAAGTGCGCGAGCTGATCCTGGCCGGCGCCCTGCCCGCCGGCGAGCGCCTGTCCGAGGTCGCGCTGGTGGAGCGCCTGGGCGTCTCGCGCACGCCGGTGCGCGCCGCCCTGCAGCGACTGGCCGGGGAAGGCCTGGTGCAGCCGCTGCGTGGCGGCGGCTACGCG
>NZ_AQOK01000310.1:0-6370 GCF_000364645.1 Xanthomonas sp. SHU 308
AGGCGTTCGACGAGGCCGATGTGGACGACGCCATCGAACTGCGCGGCACCCTGGAAGGGCTGGCCGCGCGCCGCGCGGCCGAGCGCGGTGCCGAGCCGGCCTTGCTGGCGCGGGCGCAGGCGTTGCTGGCGCAGATCGACGCCGTCCTGGCGGCGCGGCCGCTGAGCGAGGAGGCCTTCGCCCGCTATGTGGACTGCAACGCGCAGTGGCACGCCTTGCTGTTCGAGATGGCCGGCAGTGCGCTGCTCTCGCGCGAGTTCGCGCGCGTCGCGCAGTTGCCGTTCGCCTCGCCGAGCAGCTTCGTACTCGAACGCGGCCAGGCAGCCACCGTGCTGTCGATCGCGCAGGACCAGCACCGTCAGGTGCTGGACGCGATCGTGCGCCGCGAGGGCGCGCGCGCCGAAGCGCTGATGCGCGAACACGCGCGGCTTGCGCAGCGCAACGCCCACCACGCCCTGCACGACCAGAACGCGCTGGGCCAGATCCCCGGCAGCCGTCTGCTGCGGCGCCGCCCACCCGCCTGATCGCGGCGCACACGCGTCCGATCTCCCCCTCCCGCCTGCCGGACCCCGCCATGCGCAAAGACACCCAGTGGATCACCGCCCGCGTCGTCGCCGTCGCCACGCCGTGCCAGGACGTGCGCGAGATCGTCCTCGATCCCGGTCGCGCCAGCCGCTCCTTTACCGTGGGCAGTCACCTCGACGTGCGCGTGCGCATCGGCGAGGTCTGGCACGAGCGCTCCTACTCGCTGGTCGGCGAACCCGCCGCAGACGGCCACTACCGCATCGCGGTGCGCGCGGTGCCAGGCAGCCGCGGCGGGTCGCGCGCGATGTGGACGCTGGCGCCAGGCGATCAACTGGAGATTTCCTCTCCCAACAACCACTTCGCGCTGGACGAGACCGCCGAGCACATCGTGCTGGTCGCCGGCGGCATCGGCATCACCCCGATCCTGGGTATGGCGCAACGGCTGGCGCGCGGGCGCATCCCGTTCCAGGTGCTCTACGCCGGCCGCAGCCGCGCCAGCATGGCCTACCTGGAGCATCTGCAGGACCTGCTGGGCGAGCGCCTGCAGTTGTTCTGCCCGGAGCATCTGGGTCAGCTCGAGCTGGCCGCGCAGATCGCGCAATGGCCGCGCAATGCCGACGTCTACGCCTGCGGCCCGCTGCCGCTGCTGGACGAACTGCGGCAACGCTGGCGCGACGACGGCCGCGCCCGCGCGCGCCTGCACTTCGAGACCTTCGGCAACAGCGGCAACGCACCAGCACAGCCGTTCGTGGTGCAGGTGCCGGCGCTGGGCAAGACCGTGCAGGTGGCCGAGAACGAATCGCTGCTGGACGCGCTGAGCGCGGCCGGCGTGGAAGTCATAGCCGACTGCCGCCGCGGCGAATGCGGCCTGTGCGTGGTCGAGGTGCTGGACGCGGCCGCCCCGCTGGACCACCGCGACGTGTTCCTCAGCGACGAACAGCGCCACAGCAACCGCAAGCTGTGCGCCTGCGTCTCGCGCGCGCTCGGCGGCAGCGTCAGCATCGACACCGGCTACCGCGCCGACGCGTTCTGACGCCTGCGCGCATTCCCCTCGCAGCGCGCAGGCGCCGTCCACGCGGGTGGACGGCGCTTGCCAGTGATCAACGCACGCGACGCGACCTCACTTGGTCGCCGCGTCCCAATGCTCCTGGATCTTGCCGTTCTGGATACGGAACATGTCGAACCAGGTGGTGGTGTAGGTCTTGCTGGCGTCCTTGGGATCGGGCAGCGTGCGCACCGACACCAGGGTCACGTAGTCGCCCTCGGCCAGGATCGCCACCAGCGGCAACTGCACCCGCGGCTGGATCGGCGTCGGCTTGACGAAGGAGGTCAGGAACGCCAGGAACGCATCGCGGCCATTGGCCACGTTCGGGTTGTGCTGGATGTAGTCCTTGGCCATGTACATCGGCGCATATTCGGTGTGCCCGGCTTCGAACACGATGCGCCAGAAGTCGTAGACCAGGCGCTTGTTGGCGGTGGTGCGCCAGTCCTCGCCGTGCAGCAACTGCGCGTGGTTGGGATTGGCGGTGACCGCGGTCTGCGCGAACGCGGACGCGACCGGGAGCGCAAGCAGCAGCGCCAGCAGACAGGCCTGAAAACGGATCTTCATGGAAGACGCTCCGATGGGGGAACAGGGGGAATGCGCAGTGCCGCTGCGCTACCGCGATGCGCGGCAACGTCGGCACCGACGCGGCTGCAGCGTAGCAACGCGCCGTGCCTGCGCGAGGCGGGAAATCGCGAAAAGCACGCGAATTTACCGGCTTTTTTCCTGGTCTGGGAGAATCGCCACAGTTACCTCGACCTCAGAAATGGCGCGGCCGCCACGTACCTAAATGTTCGTATGCAGGGCATGGCGCAGCGACGCACGGACGGTCAACACCGTCATCGATAGGCTCATTTGATCGCCGTCATCGATCGCAACGATCGACGGCTCTTCTGTCGAGAATGGGAGCCAGTAATTCTGGATTGGAAGAACGCGGAGACGCGCACGATCGACGAGCGCAGAGAGATTGGGACGCGCCTTAGCGAATCCCCAATCCCGATTCCCAGGCTTTCCAACAGCCGAATGGCTGATCATCCCAGCCCTAAACCGCCAACGGCAATCCCGCGTAGTTCTCGGCAATGGTAGCGCGTCCGGCGGCACTGCCGAGCAGGTAGTCCAGTTCCGCATCGTGCAGGCGCCGGCTGAACGCGTCCTCGTCCGGGAAGCGATGCAGCATCGTGGTCATCCACCAAGAAAAGCGCTCGGCCTTCCACACGCGCTGCAGGGCCAGTTCCGAATAGCGCTGTAGCGGCGCGTCGCTGCGCTCCTGCTGCGCCTGCGCGAACAGGTGCGCGAGCAGGCCGACGTCGCCGGCAGCGAGGTTCAGGCCCTTGGCGCCGGTCGGCGGCACGATGTGCGCGGCATCGCCGGCCAGGAACAGGCGGCCGTACTGCATCGGTTCGGCGACGTAACTGCGCAGCGGCGCGATGCTCTTCTCCAGCGACGGACCGGTGACCAGCGCCTGCGCCACGTCGTCGGGCAGACGCCGGCGCAGTTCGACCCAGAAGCGATCGTCCGACCAGTCCTCAACCCGCTCGTCCGCCGGCACCTGCACGTAGTAACGGGTGCGGGTAGGCGAGCGCATGCTGCACAGCGCGAAGCCGCGTGCGTTGCGCGCATAGATCAGTTCGTCGGCCACCGGTGGGGTGTCGGCCAGCACGCCCAGCCAGCCGAACGGATAGACCCGTTCGTACACACGCAGCACCTCGGCCGGGATCGCGCGGCGGCTGACCCCGTGGAAGCCGTCGCAGCCGACCACGTAGTCGCAATCCAGGCGCTGCGTGACGCCATCCTGCAGGAAGCTCAGCCACGGCTGCAGCCCGGCGATGTCGTGCAACTGCACATCCTCGACGGAATAGAGGGTGGCGGCGCCGGCGGCGCGGCGTGCGTCCATCAGGTCGCGGGTCACTTCGGTCTGGCCGTAGACGGTGACCGCACGGCCACCGGTCGCCGCACTCAGTTCGATGCGTTCGCGGCGCTGCTCCAGCGCCAGCTCGAAGCCATGGTGGACGATGCCTTCGCGCTGCATGCGCGCGCCGGCACCGGCGGCGCACAGCAGGTCGGCGGTGCCCTGCTCCAGCACGCCGGCACGGATTCGCGACAACACATGCTCGGGCGTCTGCCGCTCGACGATGACGGTGTCGATGCCGTGGCCGTGCAGCAACTGCCCGAGCAGCAATCCGGCCGGGCCGGCGCCGACGATGGCGACCTGGGTACGCATACGTCCTCCGAAGGATGGGACAGACCCACAGTGTTCCGGTTACGGCGTGCCGAGGACATGGATCATCGCGACCGATTCCGGTACTTTTCGCCGATGCCCCGCACTGCCTCCGCCGCTGTCGCATCGCCCGCCACGGTCCCGGCCTTCCGCCTGTACGGCGAGACCGGCGACAGAGGGACATCGGACCTGTTGCACTGGGAATCCATCGCCGCGCGCAGCCGCCTGCACGACTGGCACATCCGCCCGCACCGCCACGGCGATCTGCTGCAACTGCTGTATCTGCAACGCGGCAGTGCCGGCCTGCACTTGGACGGAACGCAGCAGCGCCTGCGCGGGCCATGCCTGCTGCTGTTGCCGCCGCTGTGCGTGCACGGCTTCCGTTTCCAGCGCAACGTGCGCGGCCATGTCGTGACCGTGTCGGCGCCGCTGCGGCAGCGCCTGGCCGCGCAATGGCCGAATCTGGACGAAGCGCTGGCGCGGCCGCTGTGCCTGCCCGCCGGCGATCAGCAAGCGATGCTGGACGCCTGCTTCGCCGCCATCGCCGCCGAACACACACAGCACCGCCCCGGCCGCGAGCCGATGCTGCAGGCGCTGGTCACGCAGGCCTTGCTGTGGGCGGCGCGCGGCGCGCTGGCGGATGCCCATCGCGATCCACACGATGCCGACCGCGGCGCGCGCCACGTGCGCGCCTATACCGCGCTGATCGACGCGCATTACCGGGAACATTGGCCGCTGGCCCGCTATGCCGACCGGCTCGGGCTGAGCCGCAGCCATCTCAACGCGCTGTGCCGGCGCCTGGCCGGCGCCTCGGCGCTGGAACTGTTGCAACGCCGGATCATGCTCGAGGCGCGGCGCAGCCTGGTCTACACCACCTTGACCGTGCAGCAGCTCGCGGAAGTCCTGGGCTATGCCGATGCGGCGTATTTCAGCCGCTGCTTCCGCCGGCATGCGGGGTGTTCGCCGATCCAGTTCCGGCAGCGCGCGCAAGGGTGACACGACCCGCAGCCAGTACGGAGATCGCGGTGCGGTCGCTTTACTGTGGGAGGGACTTCAGTCCCGACGCGTGATCGATGATCGACCAGTCCCGCTTCGTTCGTCGCGGCTGAAATGGCGAGTCACCGCAGAAGCGTCGGGACTGAAGTCCCGCCCACAATGCAGTGTCGGCGCCGGCGCCGGTGCCAGGACCCTATTGGCCGCGCGTAGCTCAACACGCACGCAATGGAACAATCATCTCTCCCGCAATCAATGCATCCACGAGCACAACCGGGCGCCACATCGACGCCCGGCGACTTGTCCTCAGAACGGATACTGCGGCGCGCTATCCTGGATCGTCACCCACTGCCAGTGCGTGTACTGGCCCCAGTCGGCCGGGCCGCCCATGCTGGTGCCGTTGCCGGAGGCGCCGGTGCCGCCGAACGGGTTGGTGACTTCGTCGGCCACAGTCTGGTCGTTGATGTGCAGCAGGCCGGTGTGCAGGCGTTCGCCCAGCGCCATCGCGCGACCGACCGACGCCGACAGGATGCCGGCCGACAGGCCGTACTCGGTCTGGTTGGCCAGCGCCACCGCCTCGTCGTCGCTGTCGAAGGCGATGACGTTGGCGACCGGGCCGAACACTTCCTCCTCGAACGCCGGCATGCCCGGCTGCACGTTCGACAACACCGTGGCCGCATAGAACAGGCCCTCGTGGGTGCCGCCGGCCTCGACCACGGCGCCCGCAGCCACCGAGGCATCCACCACATCCTTGACGTGCTGCAGCTGGCGCTGGTCGATGATGGGGCCAAGCGCGACGTGTGCGGTCGCCGGGTCGCCGACCGGCAGATGCCGCGCCTTCTCGGCCAGGCGCCGGGTCAGTTCGGCGGCGATACTGCGCTGGACCAGCACGCGGCCGGTGGCCATGCAGATCTGGCCCTGGTGGAAGTACGCGCCGAAGGCGATCGCCGATACCGCCTTGTCCAGGTCGGCATCCTCGAGCACGATCAACGAGTTCTTGCCGCCCAGTTCCAGCGCGGTCTTCTTCAGGTGCTTGCCGGCCAGTTCGCCGATGCGGCGGCCGGCGGCGGTGGAACCGGTGAACGCGATCATCGGCACGCCCGGCGCTTCGACCAGCGCCTGGCCAGCATCCGCACCGCCTGGCAGCACGTGCAGCAGGCCCTTCGGCAGGCCGGCCTGCTGCAGCACCTCGGCGATGACGAAACCGCCAGCGTACGGCGTGCGCGGATCGGGCTTGAGCACCACCGCATTGCCCACCGCCAGCGCCGGCGCCACCGAACGCAACGACAGCACCAGCGGGAAATTGAACGGCGAGATCACCCCGACCACGCCCAACGGCAGGCGTCGCGCCAGGCTCAGTCGGCCCGGCGCGGTCGGCAGCACCTGGCCCTGCGCCTGCAGCGGCATCGCCGCGGCCTGCTGCAGCAGCACGATCGCCTCGCGCACCTCGTGCTCGCCCTTGGGCAGGATGCCGCCGGTCTCGCGGGCGATCAGCGCCGCGGCCGCGGCCGCATGCTGCTGCAATACCTGCGCGGCACGATGGAACACGGCCGCGCGCTCGCGCGGCGGCGTGGCCGCCCAGGCGCGCTGCA
>NZ_AQOK01000311.1:0-4974 GCF_000364645.1 Xanthomonas sp. SHU 308
CTCCCGAATTCCACTGAACAACGTGGTGGGTTTACACACCTAGCTGCTCGGCAGGACATCGGCTCCGCAGCTGGACGGAGCGCACCTGCCAGCCGACTGTCTCAATGGCATTTCCAGCGCAAAGCGCCATCGGCTCGAGCGCCGCGACCCAGCATCGCGGGCAGGCCTCAGCGCAGCATCCGCTGCATGTACAGCGCGATCAGCCGCGGCCGGTCCAGCGCCAGGCACACCTGCGCGTTGGCCGCAGCCCCCGGCGCGTCTGCCGTCGGCATCTCGCGGGTATAGCCCTTGTCGTCGACCACGATGCGCAGCGGCACGGTGGGGCACAGGCCCGGATCGAGCAACTGCGCCACCGGCACCACGTCGAACAGGGTCGGGGTGGCGCTGGCCCAGGGCTGGTCGGTGTCGCGCCATTGGTAGTAGAGCTGCGCCAGCGCATCGGTCAGCGGCTCGCCATGAGCGAACAGCGCCACCCGCTCCGGCTCCTCCAGGGTCACCTGGGTGGCGTCCAGCGGCAGCATCACGATCGGCACGCCGGCGCCGAACACGCGCCGCGCAGCGGGGATGTCGGCGGCGATGTTGTACTCGGCCGCCGGCGGACTCGGCGGGCGGTAGCGCGACTTGCCGTAGCCCACGCGCACCGAGCCGCCCATCAGCACCACCTGCTTGAGCTGGGCGAAGCCGGCCGGGTCGCGCTGCTGCGCGCGCGCCGCGTCGGTCAGCGGGCCGAGCACCAGCAGGGTGACTTCGCCGGGATAGCGCCGCGCCTGGTCCAGGATGAACTGCGCCGCATCCGGCGCCTTGCGCGGCAGCGTGCCCTTGGCTGCCCAGCGTGCCTGGCTGAAGGGAATCGTGCTGTCGGTGCGCTGGCCGATCGCCAGCGGGATGTCGCTGCGGCCGGCCTGCTGCAGCAGCCGCTGCAGCAGCTGCGCGCGCAGGCCGGTATCGCCCCAGGCCGAGGCGATGCCCAGCACCTGCAGCTCCGGACTGCGCAACAGCAGCGCCAGCGCGAACGCATCGTCGATGTCGTCGCCGATGTCGGTGGACACCACCACCTTCTGCAGCGACGCGGCCGTTGCTGGCGCCGTGGCCGCCGTCGCATCGTTCACCCACACGGCCGCGATCAGCAGCGCCGACGCCGCCCATTGCTTCAGCACGCGCATGCGCGTCTCCCAAAAAAGAACCGCCGGCATGATAGCCGGCGGTCGGTGTTGCAACGGCGAGGCCGCGGATCAGAAATTGGCGCGGAACTGCGCGCCGACGATGCGCGGATCGTTGATGAAGCCGGTGAGGTTGTTGAAGTCGATCGCACCGGTGGCGCGGATCTGGTTGGTGCAGTTGCGGCAGAACACCGAGACCTCGTACGCGCCGGCGCCCCAGTTGTAGCCGATCTTGGCACCGCCCTCGAGCAGCGGCTGGCCGACGAACTCGCGCGAGTCGTACAGGAAGAAGTTGATCTCGCTGCGGTAGGACCAGTCGGTGAAGAAGAAGAACTCGGCATCGTCGCCGACCGGGATGCCGTAGCGCAGGGTCGCGTTGCCCATCCACTTGGCCGCCTGCGGCAGCACGTTGCCGTCGATCAGCGCGCGGCCGGAGGCGTTGACCGGATCGGTCACGGTGCAGGTGCGGCACACGCCCACCGACAGGGTCGGGTCCTCGATGCGGGTCCAGTTGTAGGCGCCGCCCAGGGTCATGCGCAGGTTCTGGGTCAGCAGCGCTTCGAAGTCGAACTCGGCGCCGCGCGCCTTGGAGGTGTCGGCGTTGAGCAGGCGCACGTCGTTGGAGGCGCCGCCGACCGCGGTCAGCTGCTGGTTCTTCACCCGGAAGTCGTAGACGTCGAAGCTCAGGCGCGCGCGCTTGTCGAACAGGTCGGACTTGATGCCGACCTCGAACGAATCCACGGTTTCCGGCGCAGCCACGGTCAGCGGCGCGGTGGCCGACGGCACGCCGAAGCTGGCGCCGCGGAAGCCGCGGGCGGCGCGCGCATAGACGTTGACGTCGTCGTTGATGGTGTAGGTGGCGCTGAGGTCGCCGGTGACCTTGGAATTGTCGGTGCTGCCGCTGGAGGGCTGCTGCAGCGTCACGCGGTCCAGCGCGAGCACGTCGAAGGTCTTCTTGTCGTAGGTGTAGCGGATGCCGGCGCGCAGGTTCAGGCGCTCGGTGGCCGCGTAGTTCAGCGAGCCGAACGCCGCCCACGACGTGTTGCGCTGGCGGGTCAGCTGGTAGCTGGACAGGGTGCCGCCGGCCAGGGTGTTGTAGGTGTAGTTCTCGCCTTCCACCGAATCGTTGAAGTAGTACAGGCCGGCCTGCCAGTTCAGCGGCCCGGCGTACTGCGACTCGGCGCGCAGCTCCTGCGAGTACTGGTCCAGGTTCTTGATGCCGCCGGCGGTCTCCACCGGGAACGGGATCACCCCGGGGCCGGACGGCGGCGCGAACACCGCGCCGTAGCCGCCGTCGATGTCGCCGCGGCTGTAGTACTTGCCGATGCCCTCGTAGCCGGTGATCGAGTGCAGCACGATGTCGCCCAGGTCCCAGGTCAGGTTGGCGCTGCCGCCGTAGGTCTGCAGTTCCTGGGTGTTCTTGCCGTCGATGGACACCTTGTCCGGATCGAAACCGGCGACCAGCTGGTTGGTGCCCGGCTGGAAGATGTTGGCGCGGAACAGCCGCGCGGTGCCGTCGAGGTGGCGCGCGTGCGCGTTGAACAGCGCGCTGAAGTCCTCGCCCGGCTGGAACAGCACCTGCAGGCGCACCGCCGAGTCCATGTAGCCTTCGAAGGAGCGGTTGTCGATGGTGTTGTCGACCCAGTCGCCGCGGCGCTGGCCCAGCGCCGACAGGCGCGCGGCCCACTTGTCGCCCATCGCCACGCTCAGGCCGGTTTCCATGGTCATGGTGCCGTAGGTGCCGTAGGACAGGCTGGCGTAGCCGTCGTTGGCGCCGATGGTCGGCTTGACCGAGTTGAACTTGACCACGCCGGCGGGGGTGTTGCGGCCGAACAGCGTGCCCTGCGGACCGCGCAGCACTTCCAGGCTCTGCAGGTCGAAGATCGGGAAGCCCTTCAGGAACGCGTTCTCGGCGACCACGTCGTCATAGATCAGCGACACCGGCTGCGAGGCGTAGGTGTTGAAGTCGGTGTTGCCGTAGCCGCGGATGTAGAAGCGCGGGAACACGCGGCCGTTGGACGACTCGACGTTGAGGCTGGGCGCCTTGCCGGCCAGCACGCGCACGTCCGAGCCGCTGGTGGCGATGGCGTCCAGGTATTCCGGGCGCAGCACGCTGGCCGACACCGGCACGTCCTTGGAGTCCTCGGCGCGGCGCTCGGCGGTGACCTTGATCGTGTCCAGACGGGCGACCCCGTCGGTGCTGTCCGCCTGCTGGGCGGCGGCGGGGAACGAAAGCGCGGAAACGACGGCAACGGCAAGCGCACTGGCGCGCAGCGACCAACTGGCAGACATGGGAACTCCGGGATGGGTGGGCGTAATCGGGAGCGCGCCGAGTCCTTGCCGCGCCGCAGCATAATTAACACAAAATATACAACCTGCGGCGGCCGGCGTCACCTGGGGAGGCGGGGATTTGGGATTTGGGAGTCGGGATTGGCAAAAGCGGGGCCGTTGCGGGGTTGCTCGCCTGCCGGCCCCGGCCGGCTTCCCTTTTCGGATGGCCGCAGCCGCTTTTGGTTGCGTCGGGACTGAAGTCCCTCCCACAAGCGCATGCACAGCGCGCAGTCGCAGTCGCCGGTGGCCGTCGCCGTGGCGCTGGCAGCAGAGCATGGAACCGCCGAGATGCCCTGTGGGAGGGACTTCAGTCCCGACGCGCGAAGTCCTCAGGCTCCAGGCCGCTTTGGCGCACCGGTGACAGCAACCCGCCGCGACGATGCTCGATCCATGGCACGCCACTTTCCCAAAAGCCCACGCCAAACCGCACGTTCGTCGCCCTCGGCCGAAAGGCAAGCAGCGTAGACGGCCATCCCGCTGCCGCAAGCCCAACCGGGCCGCACGAAATCGCATCGCATGCCGCGCGCCGCTTCACACAGCGACCGCTGGCGACGTCTGAAGAGCGCGCATCCGCGCTGCCCTGGAGAGACCCCGATGTTCACACCCCGATCCCTGTCCCTCGTCGCCGCGCTCTGCGCGACGCTGCTCACCTGCTCCGCCCAGGCCAAGACCTGCACCGCGGTCGACAACATCGTGGCCAGCACCGCGTCGGACACCGCCAATCGCGACGCTGGCGGTACTGGCGGGCATGTCGGCCTGCACATGCAGAACGCCACGACGCCGCTGCCGCCCAGCGGCGCGCAGAGTCAGCTCGGAAAATCGGCGTTCGCCAACTGGGCGACGTTCCAGGGCGCCTTCAACAACTGGGCAGCGGCCAAGACAGGCAAGCACGTCGACTGCGGCACCGGTGGCGGCGCGAAGGACATCGTCGATGCGGCCAGTGTCGGCATCACCGCGGGATGGGCCTGCACCTCCGCCGACGGGGACGGCATCTGCACCAACTGGCGCAAGTTCAAGCCGGTCAAGGTCTGCTTCTGGTACGCCAATTCGAGGACCACGAACGGCAAGTGGCTGCTCAACACGGCCTACCCGTCGCTCAACGCGGACTGCAGTTGAGCGGTCCCGCCACCGTTGATTGCGCCGTGCGGCGCTGGCGCCTCCGCACGGCCTGCCGGCTCAACCGGCCGGCGTCTCCGGCACCCGCACCCAGCCTTCCATCAGCACGCGCGCGCTGCGGCTCATCAAGGCCTTGGTGACGGTCCACTGGCCGTCCACCTGGCGCGCCTCGGCGCCGACCCGCAAGGTGCCCGAGGGGTGACCGAAGCGCACCGCGGTGCGCTCGCCGCCGCCGGCGGCGCGGTTGACCAGGGTGCCGGGGATCGCCGCGGCGGTGCCGATCGCCACCGCCGCGGTGCCCATCATCGCGTGGTGCAGCTTGCCCATCGACATCGCCCGCACCAGCAGGTCGATGTCGGCAGGGGGG
>NZ_AQOK01000312.1:0-8011 GCF_000364645.1 Xanthomonas sp. SHU 308
TGTAGTCGGCCGGCGGCGCGACGAAGGCGACCTTGGGCGTGTGCTGGCGGGTCGCCGCATCGTCCAGCGTGGCGATCAGGCCCATGCGCAGCGCGCCGTACGCGCGGATGGTCTCGAAGCGCTGCAGCGCCTGCGCATCGCCGTTGATCGCGTCCTGCAGTTCGGTGCCCTGGTAACCCAGCGCCTGCGCCTCGAGGAAGATGGTGGGAATGCCGGCGTTGATCAGGGTCGCCTGGAAGCTGCCGACGCCGGGTACTTCCAGCGTGTCGACCAGGTGGCCGGTGGGGAACATGGCGCCGCCGGCGCCGTCCTCGTCGGCGGCCGGGTCGAGGAATTCCAGCGCGATCTCCGCCGCCGGGAAGGTCACCCCGTCCAGTTCGAAATCGCCGGTTTCCTGCACCGCGCCATCGGTCATCGGCACCTGCGCAACGATGGTCTTGCCGATGTTGGCCTGCCAGATCCGCACCGTGGCCACGCCATCGCGCGGAATCCGCGCCGGATCCACCAGCCCGGCGGCGATCGCGAACGGCCCCACCGCCGCCGACAGGTTGCCACAGTTGCCGCTCCAGTCCACGAACGCGCGCTCGATCGCCACCTGGCCGAACAGATAATCCACGTCGTGGTCCGGGCGCGTGCTCGGCGCCACGATCACGGTCTTGCTGGTGCTGGAGGTCGCCCCGCCCATGCCGTCGATCTGCTTGGCATAGGGATCGGGGCTACCGATCACCCGTTGCAGCAGCGCATCGCGCGCCGGGCCCGGCGTCTGCGCCGCCGCGGGCAGGTCCTGCAGGCGGAAGAACACGCCCTTGGAGGTGCCGCCGCGCATGTAGGTGGCGGGGATGCGGAGTTGCGGAGCGTGGGCCATGGCGGTTCCGGGTGCGTACGAAAAGAAGAGACGGCGGATCAGGGCGAATCGGGAATCTCGGGCTCGACCAACTGCGTCAGCAGGCTCAGCGACTCCTGCCAGCCGAGGTGGCAGAACTCCACCGGGATCTGCGGCGGGATGCCCTCCTGCACGATCTCCAGCGCAGTGCCGCAGGCCACCGGCCGCAGCCGCACGGTCACGATCATCTCGCCGGGCAGGTCCGGGTTGTCGAAGCGGTCGGTGTGGCGGATCAGCTGGCCGTGCACCAGTTCCAGGTAGGTGCCGCCGAAGGCACTGCTGGTGCCGGTGCCGAGGTTGGTGAAACTCATCCGGTAGCTGCCGCCCACCCGCGCGTCCAGCGCATGCACGGTGGCGACGAAGCCGTGCGGTGGCAGCCATTTGACCAGCGCCGCCGGTTCCAGGAAGGCGCGGTAGACGCGCTCGGCCGGCGCGCGCAGCACGCGATGCAGGTGGACTGTTCCGGTGGTGGCGGCGGACGTGGTCATGGCGGTCTCCTCGGCGGTAGCGGGCGCGGCCAGCATGGCACGCGCCCGATGACAGCGGCAGCCGGCTCAGGCGCTGCGGGCGTCCTCGAGGAAATCCTGGGCGAAGCGCTGCAGCACGCCGCCGGCCTCGTAGATGGACACTTCCTCGTTGCTGTCCAGGCGGCACAGCACCGGCACCTCCACCACGGCGCCGTCCTTGCGGACGATGCGCAGGGTCAGCGTGGCGCCCGGCGTGCACGCGCCGACCACGTCGAAGGTCTCGCTGCCGTCGATGCCCAGGGTCGTGCGTGTGGTGCCCGGCAGGAACTGCAGCGGCAGCACGCCCATGCCGATCAGGTTGGTGCGATGGATGCGCTCGAAGCCCTCGGCCACGATCGCCTCGACCCCGGCCAGGCGCACGCCCTTGGCCGCCCAGTCGCGCGAAGAACCCTGGCCGTAGTCGGCGCCGGCGATCACGATCAGCGGCTGCTTGCGCGCCATGTAGGTTTCGATCGCCTCCCACATACGCAGCACCTGCCCGTCCGGCTCCAGCCGGGTCAGCGAGCCCTGCTTCACCTTGCCATCGACCACCGCCATTTCGTTGATCAGCTTCGGGTTGGCGAAGGTGGCGCGCTGCGCGGTGAGGTGGTCGCCGCGATGGGTGGCGTAGGAATTGAAGTCCTCCTCCGGCACGCCCATGTGCGCCAGGTATTCGCCGGCGGCGCTGTCGGCCAGGATCGCGTTGGACGGCGACAGGTGGTCGGTGGTGATGTTGTCGCCGAGCACCGCCAGCGCGCGCATGCCGCGCAGCGTGCGTTCGCCGGCCAGCGCGCCTTCCCAGTACGGCGGGCGTCGGATGTAGGTGCTGCGCGGGCGCCAGGCGTACAGCGGCGCCACCGGCGCGCCCTGCTCCACGCGCACGTTGAACATCGGCGCATAGACCCGGCGGAACTGCTCCGGCTTCACCGCGGCGCGCACCGCCGCATCGATCTCGGCGTCGCTGGGCCAGATGTCCTTCAGCCGCACCTCGCGGCCGTCGGCGTCGGTGCCCAGCACGTCCTTCTCGATGTCGAAGCGCACCGTGCCGGCGATGGCGTAGGCGATCACCAGCGGCGGCGAGGCCAGGAACGCCTGCTTGGCGTAGGGATGGATGCGCCCGTCGAAGTTGCGGTTGCCCGACAGCACCGCAGTGGCGTACAGGTCGCGCTCCACGATCTCCTGCTGGATGCGCGGATCCAGCGCGCCGCTCATGCCGTTGCAGGTGGTGCAGGCGAAGGCGACGATGCCGAAGCCCAACGCTTCCAGGTCCGGCAGCAGGCCGGCCTCCTCCAGGTACAGTTGCACCGCCTTGGAACCGGGCGCCAGCGAAGTCTTCACCCACGGCTTGCGGGCCAGGCCGCGCGCGCGCGCATTGCGCGCCAGCAGGCCGGCGGCGATGACGTTGCGCGGGTTGGAGGTGTTGGTGCAACTGGTGATGGCGGCGATGATCACCGCGCCGTCGGGCATGCGCCCCTGCGCCTGCTCGGCCTGGCCGGCGGCCAGCTTGGCCGGGTCGGCGATGCCGCGCGCGGCCAGCTCGGTGGTCGCCACGCGCTTGTGCGGATTGCTGGGGCCGGCCATGTTGCGCACGACCTGCGACAGGTCGAAGCGCAGCACGCGCTCGTACTGCGCGGTGGCCAGCGCATCGGCCCACAGTCCGGTGGTGCGCGCGTACTGCTCCACCAGCGCCACCTGCGCTTCCTCGCGCCCGGTCAGGCGCAGGTAGTCCAGGGTCTGCTGGTCGATGTAGAACATCGCCGCGGTGGCGCCGTATTCCGGGCACATGTTGGAGATGGTGGCGCGGTCGCCGATGGTCAGCGCGGCGGCGCCTTCGCCGAAGAACTCCAGGTACGCGCCGACCACACGCTCCTGGCGCAGGAACTCGGTCAGCGCCAGCACCACGTCGGTGGCGGTGATGCCCGGCTGCGGACGGCCGCTCAGCTCCACGCCGACGATGTCCGGCAGGCGCATCCACGAGGCGCGGCCGAGCATCACGCTCTCCGCTTCCAGCCCGCCGACACCGATCGCGATCACCCCCAGTGCGTCCACGTGCGGGGTGTGGCTGTCGGTGCCCACGCAGGTATCGGGAAACGCGACGCCGTCGTGCACGTAGATCACCGGCGACATCTTCTCCAGATTGATCTGGTGCATGATGCCGTTGCCCGGCGGGATCACGTCCACGTTGCGGAACGCGCGCTTGCTCCAGTCGATGAAGTGGAAGCGATCCTCGTTGCGGCGATCCTCGATCGCGCGGTTCTTGGCGAAGGCCTGCGGATCGTCGCCGCCGCACTCCACCGCCAGCGAGTGATCGACGATCAACTGCACCGGCACCACCGGATTGACCTTGGCCGGGTCGCCGCCCTGCTCGGCGATGGCATCGCGCAGCCCGGCCAGGTCCACCAGCGCGGTCTGGCCGAGGATGTCGTGACACACCACCCGCGCCGGAAACCACGGAAAATCCAGGTCGCGGCGGCGCTCGATCAACTGCAGCAAGGCGTCGTGCAGCAGATCCGGATCGCAGCGACGCACCAGGTTCTCGGCGAACACCCGCGACACGTAAGGCAGGCCGGCATAGGCGCCCGGGCTGATCGCATCGACTGCGGCCTGCGCGTCGAAGTAGTCCAGCGCGGTGCCCGGAAGGGATTTACGGTAGTGGCTGTTCATGGCTGGCTACAGTAGAAAAAAAGCGAAGACAGGACCCCTTCTCCCTTCGGGACCTTGGCCCCCTTCTTGGGGGAAGGTGCCCCGAAGGGGCGGATGAGGGTACGAGCGAAGCCTAGTGCAACCCGATTCCTCATGAGGGGCGGATGAGGGTACGGGCGAAGCCTGGTGCAATCCGATTCCTCATGAGGGGCGGATGAGGACACGGGCGAAGCTCTTGCGACCCAACACCACGAGGCTGCGCCCGTACTCTCACCCCCGACCCCTCTCCCGACGGGAGAGGGGAGTGTCACTCGGGGTCGAGGCGTACAGGCGCATCACTTGCGCTGATCGATCGGCACGAACGCCTGATCCTCCGGCCCCACGTAGTGCGCGCTGGGGCGGATGATCTTGCCGTCGATGCGCTGCTCGATGATGTGCGCGCTCCAGCCGGCGGTGCGGGCGATCACGAACAGCGGGGTGAACATCGCCGTCGGCACGCCCATCATGTGGTAGCTGACCGCGCTGAACCAGTCCAGGTTGGGGAACATCTTCTTGATGTCCCACATCACCGTCTCCAGCCGCTCGGCGATGTCGTACATCTTGCGGCTGCCCTGCGCCTCGGACAGTTCGCGCGCCACGTCCTTGATGACCTGGTTGCGCGGATCGGACACCGTGTACACCGGGTGGCCGAAGCCGATGATGACTTCCTTGCGCTCGACCCGCGCGCGGATGTCGGCCTCGGCCTCGTCCGGCGTGTCGTAGCGCTTCTGCACCTCGAAGGCGACCTCGTTGGCACCGCCGTGCTTGGGCCCGCGCAGCGCGCCGATGCCGCCGGCGATGGCGCTGTACATGTCGCTGCCGGTGCCGGCGATGACCCGGCAGGCGAAGGTGGACGCGTTGAACTCGTGTTCGGCGTAGAGGATCAGGCTGGTGTGCATCGCCTGCACCCATTCCTCGTGCGGCTTGAAGCCGTGCAGCAGACGCAGGAAATGCCCGCCGATCGAATCGTCGTCGGTCTCCACCTCGATGCGCCGGCCGTTGTGGCTGTAGTGGTACCAATACAGCAGCATCGAGCCGAGGCTGGCCATCAGCTTGTCGGCGATATCGCGCGCGCCGGGATGGTTGTGGTCGTCCTTCTCCGGCTGCACGCAGCCCAGCACCGACACGCCGGTGCGCATCACGTCCATCGGATGTGCCGACGGCGGCAACTGCTCCAGCGCGGCCTTGACCGCGGCCGGGATGCCGCGCAGCGAGCGCAGCTTGGCCTTGTAGCCGCGCAGCTCGCTGTTGCTGGGCAGCTTGCCGTGCACCAGCAGGTAGGCGACCTCTTCGAACTGGCTGGTGCGCGCCAGGTCCAGGATGTCGTAGCCGCGGTAGTGCAGGTCGTTGCCGCTGCGGCCCACCGTGCACAGCGCGGTGTTGCCGGCGGCGGTGCCGGACAGGGCCACCGATTTCTTCGGCTTGAAGGCGGGGGCGGTCTGCGGAGCGGTGTCGTTCATGGCGAATCTCCCGGTGTTGCGGTCGGATGGACGCAGTGGATCAGGGGGCGTGCGGCGCCGGTGGCCAGGCCCCGGCGCGCTCGAGCAGTTGCTGCAGCATGGCGATCTGGCGGTTCTGCTGATCCACCAGCGTCGCCCAGTCCTGCTCGCGCAGCTGGTTGAGCTTCTCGTGCACCTGCAGGATTTCCAGTTCGGATTTGATGTTCACTTCGTAGTCGTTCTGCGCGCGCAGGCGGTCCACCGCCGCCTGGCGGTTCTGGCTCATCATGATCACCGGCGCCTGGATCGCGGCCAGGCACGACAGGCACAGGTTGAGCAGGATGTAGGGATACGGATCGAAGGCGCGCGCCAGCACCAGGCTGTTGAGCGCGATCCAGCCCAGCAGCACCACGCAGAAGCCGATGATGAAGCTCCAGCTGCCGCCGATCTCGGCGACGCGGTCGGCGACGCGCTCGCCCAGCGAGCGGTCGCGGTCGGCCTGCGTGACGATGTCGCGGGCCACGTGGCGCTTGGCGATGAAGCGCTCCACCACCTCGCGCTCGGCTTCGGGCAGCTTCTCCAGTTCGGTCTGCAGCAACTGCCGCGCGGTCTGGCGGCGATCGATGCGGCTGCGCAGCGACGAAGAGGGACCGGCATTGGGATTCATGGACGGACTCGGGCGGGAAAATCGCCGCCGATCATGCGCCCTTGCCGGCGAACAGCGCATCCAGGCGCTGCTCGAAGGCGTGGTAGCCGATGCGCGCGTACAGCTCCTCGCGGGTCTGCATGCGCTCCAGCACTCCCTGCTGATGGCCGTCGCGGCGGATCGCGGTGTACACGTCCTCGGCGGCCTTGTTGGCGGCGCGGAACGCCGACAGCGGGAACAACTGGATCGCCACGCCGGCCGACGCCAGTTCGTCGCGGGTGAACAGCGGGGTCTTGCCGAACTCGGTGATGTTGGCCAGCACCGGCACCTTCACCGCGTCGACGAAACGGCGGTAGGTGTCCAGGTCGTAGGCGGCCTCGGCGAAGATGCCGTCGGCGCCGGCCTCCACGCAGGCGATGGCGCGTTCGATCGCCGCGTCCACGCCCTCGGCCTGGATCGCGTCGGTGCGCGCGATCAGGAAGAAGTCCGGATCGGTCTTGGCATCGGCCGCGGCCTTGACCCGGTCCACCATCTCGCCCTGGCTGACGATCTCCTTGCCGGGACGGTGGCCGCAGCGCTTGGCGCCGACCTGGTCCTCGATGTGGCAGGCGGCCGCGCCGGCCTTGATCAACGCCTTGATGGTGCGCTCGATGTTGAACGCGCTCGGCCCGAAGCCGGTATCGATGTCCACCAGCAGCGGCAGCGGGCACACGTCGGTGATGCGGCGCACATCGATCAACACATCGTCCAGGGTGTTGATGCCCAGGTCGGGCAGGCCCAGCGAACCAGCCGCGACGCCGCCGCCGGACAGGTAGATGGCCTTGTAGCCGGCGCGCTGCGCCAGCAGCGCATGGTTGGCGTTGATCGCACCGATCACCTGCAACGGCGCTTCGGCGGCCAGGGCGGCGCGGAAACCGGCGCCGGGGGAAACGAGGGACATGTGCGGCTCCTGACGAAGAGGCGGTGGCGCCCGCAGGGCGTTCCGCGATGGGCGCCAATCTGGCACTCTCGCCGGCATGGATCAATCTTGATTCAATGAATCAACCTATCGTCCCTTCATGTCCGACAGCCCCGACCGCAACCTGATCTCTGCAGCGCAGGCCTGCGCCCTGCTCGGCATCAGCAGCGCCACCCTGTACGCCTACGTCAGCCGCGGCCTGCTCAGCTCGCGCGCCGGTCCCGACCACCGCAGCCGCGCCTACCTGCGCGCCGAAGTGGAGCGGCTGGCGCAGCGCAAGCGCGCCGGCCGCGGCGCCGCGCGTGGTGCCGCGCAGAGCCTGGACCGCGGCCTGCCGGTGCTGGAGACGCGGATCTCGCTGATCCGCCCCGACGGCCCCTACTATCGCGGGCGTTCGGCGGTGGCCATGGTCCGCGCCGGCGCCAGCCTGGAGGACGTCGCGCGGCTGCTGTGGGACTGCCCGGAGGGCGAAGACCCGTTCGCCAGCGCCCCGGTCGCGCCCTGGCCGGAGGTAGTGGCGCCACTGGCCGGGCATGCCGCGCTGCCGCCGCTGGAACGCGCCATGGCCTGCATCCCGCTACTGGCCCTGGAGCTTCGGCAGTCGCTCAACGCCGCCCCCGGCGTGCGCCGCGAGATCGCCGCCACCCTGCTGCGGCAGAACGCCGCGCTGCTGGTCGGCACCGCGCCGGACGCACGCCCGCTGCATCGCCTGATCGCCGACCACTGGCGTCCCGGCGACGCCGACTTCGCCGAACTGGTGCGCGCCGCGCTGCTGCTGTGCGCCGACCACGAACTCAACGTCTCCGCCTTCGCCGCCCGCGTGGTCGCCTCCACCGGCGCGCCGCTGCATGCCACCGTCAGCGCCGGCCTGGCCGCGCTGTCCGGCCCGCGCCACGG
>NZ_AQOK01000313.1:0-3050 GCF_000364645.1 Xanthomonas sp. SHU 308
TGGCCCGATCCCGTGGCTGGCCGCGACGCGCTGGCCGTGCGCCTCGGCCAGGACCAGCAGGCCGCGTTCGGCCTGGGCCAGTTCGACCACCGCGTCCAGGCTGGCGCCGAGCAGATCGTCGAGTCCGCCGATCTGGGCGAGCCCTTGGGTGAGGGCGGTGGCGCGATCGCAGCGGGCGCGCTGGCGGCGTTCGGCCAGTTCCGCATCGGCCGGGCTGAGTGGGGCGAACTCGGCGTAGATGTCGCCGAAGCGCAGCCAGGTCGCGGTCTCCAGCGCGATCGGCGCGGCCACCCGCACGCCATCGCGGTAGCTGCCGTTCTTGCTGCCCAGGTCGTGCAACTGCCAGTGGCCGTCGGCCTGCGGCTGCAGTTGCGCGTGCCAGCGCGACACCGAAGGGTGTTCCAGCGCCAGCGCGTTGTCGGCCGCGCGGCCGATCGCCAGGGTCTGCCCGGCGGCGAGCAGCAGCGTCGGTGCCGGCGCGTCGGGCAGGTAGGCAGTCAGGCGCGCGGGCATCGCGGCGTGTCCTCCGTCGCGGTGCGTGCGACCGGTCCCGCAGCGCTCAAGGCGCGTAGAGACGTTGGTAGTCGATGGAGAAGCGCAGCGTCGCAGCGCCGGCCAGCAGTTCGCCGGCGGGGTTGCCTGCGCTCATGCCGGCGTTCCAGGTTTGCGCGATGCCATGGCCGGCGCGCGACGACACCTGCTCGCGGAACCCGTCCAGCGCGACCGTGGCGGCGGTGTCGTCGGCATTGGCCAGGGCGCTCTGTACGCTGTTCAGCATGGCGGCGAGCGGCGCCGCCTCACTGGCGGGCAACTGCGCCACCAGCGCCTGCAGCCGGTTCAGCTTGGCGGCCAGCACGTTGGCGGTCGGGCGCAGGTCGTGGAGCACGATGAACTGCGAGAAGCCGCCGGTGGTGCCGCGGGCGCGGACGCTGCCCGGGGCGATCTCATCGGTGATGTCGCGGAAATCGCCGCCCTCCGGGGCCTTGAACAGGCGCAGGGTGCTGTCGGCGGTATAGGCCAGCGCATGGGTGTGCAGCTCCACATGCACGACGCGCCGGAACGTCAGGCCGCCGCTCGGTGGCGGTGTCACCGTGATCAGCAGCGGCAACTGCGACGGCACCTGGCCGGTTTGCGTGCTGGGCAGCCGCGGCAGCAAGGCCGTGACCTGGGCCGGGGTCAGCAGTTCTGCGCTCAGACCGAGGTTGGCCGGGCTGAGGCCGCTGGCGTTGTCGAACTCCAGCGTCAGTTCCGCGAGCGGGTGCGGGCCGGCGCCGATGGCCGCCGTCGCCACATTGCCGCTCACGTCCACCTGCACCGGCAGCGGTTGCGCGGCGAGCCCGCCGCACGCCGCGACGGCGCAGAACAGCAGGCAAACCCTTGCGAACATCGTGTGCATCTGAAACCCCCTGTTGCATGTGCCAGCACTGCGCACCGCGCCTGCGTTCCGCCCGGCACCGCGGCGCGCGGCAGCGGCCTTCGTCCCGATCATACCGATCCGTACGGGCGATGCACGCGGCCCTGGGTGTTTCCACCCACGCGCAGTAGGGGCGATCCCGGATAGGCGCCACCGCGCGGCCGCGTCAGGCTGCAGTCACCCGCCCGTCCCGGGCCCACCAACCGGAGATTCCAGATGCCCATCCGTCGTCCCGCACTCGCCATCGGCATTTGCGCCGTGCTCGCCAGCGGCGTCTTCGCTGGCGGCAAGGCCGAAGCCGCTGCGCATCTGGACAGCCTGCTGGAGTCCAAGCTGGCCAGCACGCCGCTGACCGACGAGCTGCAGATCGTCATCACCTACAAGCAGTCCAAGCCGGTCTCGGCGGCGCAGCTGACCGTGTTGCACGACCTGGGCATCACCCGCGGCGTCAGCATGCAGACCCTGCCGATCGCCGGTGCGCTGGCCACGCCGGAGGAAATCCTGGCGCTGGCCGAGCGCGACGACGTCGCTTCGATCTACTACAACGCCCCGCTGCGCTACTTCAACCAGGACGCGCGCCAGGCCACCGGGGTCGACCGCGCGCAGAGCAATCCGGGCGACTTCGGCCGCACCGTGCCGTACACCGGCCGCGGCGTCGGCGTGCTGATCAACGACTCGGGCATCGATGCCACCCACCGCGACCTGGCCTATGGCGACCGCGTGGTGCAGAACGTGCTGGCCAACACCAACCTGCACAATCTGAACTCGATGCTGCCTGTCACCTACCTGGAGGGCGTGCCGAACACCGACGCCGGTTCCGGCCATGGCACCCACTGCGCCGGCACGGTCGGCGGCAGCGGCGCGCAGTCCGGCGGCAAGTACCGCGGCGTGGCGACCGGCGCCAGCCTGGTCGGCTACGGCTCCAGCGGTGTGCTGCTGGTGCTGGATGCGGTGGGCGGCCTGGACTACGCGGCCTCGCACCAGAACAGCTTCAAGGATCCGATCCGCGTCGTCAGCAACTCCTGGGGCACCTCCGGCAAGTTCGATCCGGCCGATCCGGTCAACGTCGCCACCTATGAGCTGTACAAGCGCGGCATCGTCAGCGTGTTCGCCGCCGGCAACGACGGTCCCAAGGAGGACACCCACAACCCGTATGCGCAGGCGCCGTGGGTGATCTCGGTCGCCGCCGGCAACGTCGACGGCACGCTGGCCGACTTCTCCTCGCGCGGCAAGGCCGGCGAGCGCGATACCTTCACCACCGCCGACGGCAAGAGCTGGACCCACATCAACCAGCCCAGCATCACCGCGCCGGGCGTGGACATCATCTCCACCCGCGCCTCCACCGGCCTGTTGCCGCCGCTGGCCGCGCAGAAGGACGAAAAGCTGATCGCGCCGGCACAGCTGCCGTTCTACACCACCATGAGCGGCACCTCGATGGCCACGCCGCATGTGGCGGGTGTGGTGGCGCTGGTGCTGGAGGCCAATCCGAACCTGACCCCGGACCAGGTCAAGGACCTGATCGAGCGTACCGCCACACCGATGGCGGGACGTGCCTCCTGGGAAGTCGGCGCCGGTTATCTCAACGCTTACTCGGCGTTGCGCGAAGCCAGCAAGAAGTGACCGGATCCGGCGGGGG
>NZ_AQOK01000314.1:0-10919 GCF_000364645.1 Xanthomonas sp. SHU 308
GTGCTTGCGATGCAGTCCGGAGGCCGCCGTTCTTCGACCAAATGAAGCGCCGTCCGATCGACTGCTGTCGTTGACGTTTTCGCGGTTGCCTTCGATCACGCTGTCGCCGTTCGGCGGCGTGGTCGGCAGCCACCGCGATCCCCCGTGCTGGACGTGCGGGGTTCCACCGCTCCCCGGAATGGCGTCCGGGAATCGGAATGGGCCCCGCACGTCCCGCATTCCTTTCGGCCGCACCGCGCGCCGATGCGCCGGATCGGGCACGCCGCTCCCGCACCCTGTTTTTGCCGCATGTCGGCGCCCTCTGCCTGCCATGCACTCTGTTGCCGTTCCAGCCGCGGTGTTCGCTGGATCGGGTGGCATGCCCCGGCGTGTGGCTCGCCATGCAGTGCCGACTGCCGCGAGCGGCGACAGGGGAGCGCACCCTCCGATCCCGTGGTAGTTGCATGCGCCGCGGCTGGGTGTTTCCACCTGGCCGGCCTGGGTGCGATACCGGATTGGCCGCGCATCGGCGCGCCCGGCACGCTGCGCTGACCGCCCGTACGGGCTTCGACGATCCGGAGATTCCGCAATGTCCATTCGCCGTCCCGTTCTTGCCGTCGGTATCTGCGCCGTCCTCGCCGGCGGTGTGTTCGCCGGCGGCGACGCCCTGGCCGCCGCCCATCTCGACCAGGTACTGGAAGCCAAGCTCGCCGCTGCGCCGGCCGGCGACGCACTGCAGATCGTGATCACCTACGATCAGACCGGGCCTGTGTCGGCCTCGCAGCTCACCGCGCTGCATGCGCTGGGCATCACCCGCGGGATCACCATGCGCACGCTGCCGATCGCCGGCGCGCTGGCCACGCCGGCCGAGATCCGCGCGCTGGCGCAGCGCGACGACGTCGCCTCGATCTACTACAACGCACCGCTGCGCTATTTCAACAAGGAAGCGCGCGAGCTGACCGGCGTGGATCGCGCGCAGGGCAATCCCGGCGATTTCGGCCGCGCGCTGCCCTACAGTGGCCGCGGCGTCGGGGTGATGATCAACGATTCCGGCATCGATGCCACCCATCGCGATCTCGCCTACGGCACCCGCGTCGTGCAGAACGTGCTGGGCACCACCAACCTGGCCAACGTCGATGCGATGCTGCCGATCACCTATGCGGAGGGCGTGCCCAATACCGACCTCGGCTCCGGCCATGGCACGCACTGCGCCGGCACGGTCGGCGGCACCGGCGCGCAGTCCAACGGCGCCTATCGCGGCGTGGCGACCGGCGCCAGTCTGGTCGGCTACGGATCCGGTGCGGTGCTGCTGATCCTGGACGCGGTCGGCGGTCTGGATTATGCGGCCACGCATCAATTCAGCTTCAAGGATCCGATCCGCGTCACCAGCAATTCCTGGGGCTCCTCCGGCAAGTTCGATCCGCAGAATCCGGTCAACGTCGCCACCTACGAGCTGTACAAGCGCGGCATCGTCAGCGTGTTCGCCGCCGGCAACGACGGCCCCAACGAGGACACCCACAATCCGTACGCGCAGGCGCCGTGGGTGATCTCGGTGGCCGCGGGCGAGAAGGACGGCACGCTGGCCGACTTCTCCTCGCGCGGCAAGCGCGGCGAGAGCGGCAGCTTCACCATGGCCGACGGCAAGACCTGGACCTATCTCAACGAGCCGACGATCACCGCGCCCGGCGTGGACATCGTCTCCACCCGCGATTCCACCGGCGCGTTGCCGCCGCTGGCCGCGGACAAGGACAGCAAGTTGATCGCGCCAGCGCAACTGCCGTTCTACACCACCATGAGCGGTACCTCGATGGCCACCCCGCACGTGGCCGGCATCGTCGCGCTGCTGCTGGAGGCCAACCCGGACCTGACCCCGGACCAGGTCAAGGACCTGCTCGAACGCACCGCCACCAACATCCCCGGGCGCACGTACTGGGAGGCTGGCGCGGGCTACGTGAATGCCTATGCCGCGCTGTTGGACGCGAGCAAGAAGCGCAGCGGCTTCGGCAAGACGGTCAATTCCCTGCATCCGTTCTACAGCAATGCGCTGGTGCTGCCCGGCGGCAGCCAGCCGTTCGAGGTGGCGTTCTCGCCGGTGGGCACGCCGCAGACGCAGGCGTTCACCGTCGGAAAGGACGTCGCCTGGGTCAGCGCCAAGGCCACCATCGACGCCAACACCCAGGCATTGGTGCTGACCGATCCGGACGGCGTCAGCCATGGCTCGCCGGTGGCGTTGCCGTTGCTGGGCAGCACGGTCAGTGTCGGTGCGCCGGGCAAGCCGGGCACCTGGACCATCAGTGTGCGCGGCATCGGTTCGATCAGCGGCGTGCCGGTGGCGCCCAAGGGCAGCAACGGCATCGCGGCCCCGGGCACGGTGCGCGGCACCCTGGATTTCCTGCGCAGCGGCGGCTACACCGGCCTCAACGACGTCGCCAGCGGCGATCGCGATCGCGGCGCGGTGGAGTACGCGGTCGCCAACCGCCTGATCGACGGTTACGCCGACGGCCTGTTCCGTCCGCAGAATCCGCTCAAGCGCGCGGAGTTGGCGCGTTACCTGGTGATGGGCGCCGGCGTGCGCCAGGCGCTGCCGGCCACGCCCAGCTTCAGCGGGCTCGGCCGCAACGACCCGGCCTATCCGTTCGCCGAGGCGGCGGTGGGCAAGGGCGGGGTGCTGCGCGACCTGCAGCAGAACCAGGCCGCGGTGCTGGGGCTGGTCGCCGGCGATTTCCGCCCCAACGACGCTGTCAGCAAGCTGCAGCTGGCGTATTCGCTGGTGCAGGCGCTGGGCCTGCAGACGCAGGCGCTGGCCTTCGACGGCACGCTGTCGGTGAGTTACAACAACCAGCGCCTGCCGATCGAGGACGTGGCGGCGATCCCGAGCAACCTGCGCGGCTACGTGCAGCTGGCGCTGGATGCCGGCATCCTCAACGCGCGCTTCGCGGTGACCCAGGGGCCGCAGGACCTGCAGCCGACCCTCCATGCCTACTTCGATCCGGGCAGCACGGTGTCGCGCAGCGGCTATGCGGTGATCGCCGGGCGCTTCCTCGGCGTCAATCGGCAGGCCAAGGACTGAGGACCGCGGCGACAGCATGCGCGCAGGCGCAAGGCCTGCGCCGTGCTGGTTTGCTGCGGTAGGCGTCTGCTGCGGCTACGAGCGCGCCACCGGCAACCCGTTGTTGCCGCGGCTCGGCGGGATCTGTCCTTGCAACGTGTGGGAGCGGCTTCAGCCGCGACGCGGTGTAGCAGGAATGCGCGTCGCGGCTGAAGCCGCTCCTGCAAATGACGTTTCGTCGTTGTTGGAGCTGCCCCGAAAACCGCTCCTACACGTGAGCCTGCCTGATCGCTGGAGGCCCCATAGGCGCGGCATCAGTTTTCCCGCGGATGCACGCTGACCGTGGCGGTCATGCCCGCAGCGAGCAGGGTGCCCTGCGGCACGCTGGCCGGATCGATGCGGATGCGCACCGGCACGCGCTGCGCCAGGCGGATCCAGTTGAAGGTGGGGCTGACGTTGGCCAGCAGCGAGGTGCCGGTCGGATTGTCGCTGTCGGCGATGCCGCGGGCGATGCCCTCGACCTGGCCGTGCAGCATCAGCCCGCCGCTCATCAGGCGGATGTCGGCGCGGTCGCCGACGTGGACCCGCGGCAGCTTGGTTTCCTCGAAATAGCCGTAGACCCACATCGCATCGTCGCGGACCAGCGCCAGGCGCGCACTGCCGGCCTGGGCGTAGTCGCCCACGCGCACTTCCAGATTGGTGATGTAGCCGTCGGCGGTGGCACGCACCTGGGTGCGCTGCAGATCCAGCTCGGCCAGGTCGAGCGCGGCCTGCGCCTGTTCCACCGATGCCACCGCCTGCGCCTGTGCCGCGGTGGCCTGGCCGCGCAGCGCCGCGCTGCGGTGCACGTCGGCCTGCGCCGAACGCGCGGTGGCTTCTGCATCCGAGCGCGCTTCGGCGGAGATCACCGCGGCGGCACGCGCGCGCCGTTCGGCCTGGGCGCGGCGCATCTGGAATTCCGCTTCGCTGGCTGCCTGGGTGGCGGCCGCTGCCGACAGGCTGGCGCCGGCCGCACGCGCCTGCGCCTGCGCCACCGCGAGGTTGGCGCGGGCCTTTTCCAGGGCCAGCTCGTAGCGCTTGCGGTCCACGCTGAACAACAGGTCGCCGCGCTTGACGTGCTGGTTGTCGCGCACGGCGACCGCATCGACCAGGCCGGACACGTCCGGCGCGATCCGCACCACTTCCGCGCGCACGCGGCCGTCGCGGGTCCAGGGCGAGAGCATGTAATGGCGCCACAGCGCATGCGCCAGCAGGGCGGCGACCAGCACCACGACGGCGGTCAGGGCGAAACGGATCAGGGCAGGGGTCTTCATGGCGGGACTCACGGAAGAAGGAGCAGGCCGAGCGCGGCGAAGGCGCCGACGTAGATGGCCAGACGGAACAGGGAGGGATGCCAGGCGTAGCGGTACAGGCCGGCGCGGCCGGCGACCGCGTCCAGCGCCCAGGCCACCAGCAGCAGGGCCAGGCCCAGCACCAGCAGGCCGGGCACGTACACGCCGGCGATCGAGAGTTCAGCGGGCAGCAGCATCGTCGGCTCCTGGGGTGGCGGTGGTCGGCGCAGGCGTATCGGCCAGCGCGGCGAGAACGGAATCGGCGTCGAGCAGCGCGCCGCGCAGCAGCAACAAGTGCTCGCGGGTGGGCTTCCAGCGCAGTGGTACCGCGCCTTCCACCTGGCTGGCGGCCAGCGCTGCCTCCACCCGCTGCAAGGCGTGCCGGTGCCGTTGCGGGCTGGGATCGAGATACAGGTCGGCCAGCGCCTGCACGGCGGCTTCCACCGCGGTGGCCAAAGCCGGCGGCAGCGTGCCTTCGGCCGCATCGCGGCGCAGTTCGACCAGGGTGCGCCCGGTTTCGTGCACCGACAGCGCCCAGCCGAGCAGGTCGCGCAGTTCGTCGCTGCCCGGCGGGGTGTGCGCGACGATCTGCTGGAACAGGTCGCGGTTGACGCTCTCCAGTTGCAGCGCCAGCCCCGGCAGCGGCGCACGCGCGGCCAGCGTGGTCTGCCGCCGCAGCCGCTCCAGCAGGCGCCGGCGCTGCCAGCGGGTGCCGATCACCGGCGGCACGAATACGAACGTCGCGCTCACCGCCAGCGTCCCCAGCAGCAGCGGCACCACGCTGTTGAAGGTGGCCGCGGCGTTGAAGCTCGGCGTCGGCTGGACCGCCAGGATCGAAACGAAGGCCAGGTTGGCGCCGGTGGCGAAGCCGTACAGCGCCGGTTTCGAGGCCAGGTACAGGGTCACCAGCAGGAACGGCAGGGTGCCGGCGACGAACAGCACATAGCCGTCCATCTGCGGCAGCACCAGCAACTGGCACACCACGCCGAGCACGATGCCGAACACGAACCCCTTGAACAGCGAGCGCGCGGCAGCGGGCGCGTTGGCGCTGGACGACAGGATCGCGCTCAGCGCCACCGCCTGGAACACAGCGGTGGCACCGCTGATCCAGCCGGCCTGGATCCACAGCCAGCACATCGTCGCCACCAGCAACGCGCTGCGCAGCGCGGTCAGTGCGGCCGCGGCGTAGTCGTTGCCGCGCACGAACACCGCGGTGTCGCCGCGGTCCTGCGGCGTGCGCCACTGCTGCGGCGCGACCAGGGTCGCCTCGGTGGCCACGTAGTCGTGCAGGTCGGCGAAGAACCGCCGCAGCAGCGACACGCCGGTGTCGAATCCCTCGTGCCGTGCCGCCGGCAGGGCCGCACGCGCTTCGGCCGCACGCGTCGCCAGCGCATCGCGGCACGCCGCCAGCTTGCGCGCGGTCGCGGCCGCGCCCTCGCGTCCGCCACGATCGCTGAGCGCGGCCTTCAGCGGCCGATACAGGCCGATCAGCGCCTCGGCCACCTCCGCATCGCCGCTGCGCAGCAGCCGGTTGATGTAGTGGTGCAGCGCCTGGAAGCTGGTCGACACCGCCATGAAGCGCTGGTTGAGCAGGCGCAGGCGGCCGCTGCGCACCCGTGCCTCCGGATCCTCGAACACCACCGAACTGCGCAGGTCCTCGATGGTCACCGCGTCGCGCACGAAGCGCAGGTGCGCCTGCTCCATCGCCTCGCGCGGCAACTGCCCGCCGGTGGCGTCGCGGACGAAGTCCAGGAAGCCGTCGGACGCGCGGCGCACGGTGTCGCGCAGGGTCTGGCGCAGCCGGCTGGGAAACACCACGTCGCTGACGATGCCGGTCACCAGCAGGCCCAGCACCACCTCGGTCACCCGCGCCACCACCAGGTTGAACACGTTCTGCGGCTGGTTCACCGCCGGCAGCGCGATCAGCGCCACCGTGTAGCCGGACAGCACGAAGGCATAGGCCTTGAAGTTGCGGTACAGCAGCGCGCCGCCGGTGCAGGCGCCGATCCACAGCGACAGCGCCAGCACGAACAGCACCGGCTCCTGCGGGAACAGCGCCACCATCGTCAGCGCCGCGACGCTGCCGATCAGTGTGCCCAGCACCCGGTAGAAGCCCTTGGCGAAGACCATGCCGGTCTGCCGGTGCATCACCACCACCACGGTGATCATCGCGGTCATCGGCGAGGCCAGGTCCAGACGCAGGGCGATCCAGCCGGCCAGATAGATCGACAGCAGCGTGCGCAGCACGAACAGCCAGGCCTCGCCTTCGCCGCGCAGGGCGTCGGCCAGCAGGGTGCGCAGGCCTGGCGCTGCCTCGGCATCGGCGGCGTTGGGGTGTTGCGCGCTCATGCGGCGTCCTCGACCCCGCGCAGCAGGGTCTTCAGCAGCGCCTGCAACTGCGCCAGCGCCGCCGGATCCAGATGCTGCACATACGTGTCGAGCTGGGCGGAGAGGTCGGGGATCAGCGCCTCGATCAGGCGCTCGCCGGCCTCGGTCAGACGCAGCAGCAGCATGCGCCGATCCTCGGCACTGGGCATGCGCTGGATCAGGCCCTTGTCGACCAGCTGACTGGTCAGACGGGTGATGTTGGCCGACTTTTCCCCCGCCGCGTCGCTCAGCTGGGACGGGTTCAAGGTTCCGTCGGGGCTGGCGTCGATCATCATCAGCACGTTGTATTCGGCGTAGCTCAGGCCATAGGGCCGCAACACCTCGTTGCTCTGGTCGAGGCTGAGCTTGTGCAGAAGCTTGATCAACCGCAGGACCAGCGCGGCTTGCCGCGGGAAGTGCGGATGCTTGCGGGCGGTCACGTCCAGGCGCTGCTCGGTGGCGGCGAAGCGACTCATACGCGGCTCGATGATTTGTACATGTGTAAATAATACATTTGTGTATTAATTTTGCGGTAACGCCGGCTGAACGCCGCCCGCTGAAGGGGGGAGTCCAGGAAAAACGCGCGGACAGGCCTGCGCCGAGGGCGCAGCGCATTAGCGTGGCGTGCGGCAGGTCGAGGCAGCGCCTGTGTCCGGTGAAGCGCAGGTCGACGCGCAGGCGCGTTCCCGCGCCGGAAACCGGGACTTCGCGTTCGAGAGAGAGCGGGGCAGGTGGCGCCTCAGCGCCACCGCCGGGTCAACGCAGCACGCCGTCCAGGCCGGGCGCGGGCGAGAGCATGTTGCGGGTGTCGATCTCGAAGCTGCGCGGCTTCTTGTCTTCCGGCGTCGCGGCGATGCTGCCCTTCAGGGTGTACTCCAGGCTGCGGCGGCCGGCCAGGGCATCGGCGACGGCCATGCGCGCGCTCGAGCTGGGCTTCAGCGCGACGCTCACCACGTCCGCCGTCTCCGGGCCGATCGAGATCCCGGGCGCGGCCTGCAGGCTGCCAGCCGCTTCGCCGCCCACCCCGAGGTCCAGACGCAGGGTGTCGTAGCGCATCGGAATGCTGCTGTAGTTCTGCAGGCGCAGGTCCACCTTCCAACTGCCGTCCATGTTGACCGTCAGTTGCTGCACGCTGGCGGCCGGGTCCGACACACGCCGCACGATGCCGTCGCTGCAGGCGCCGAGCAACGCGGTGCACAACACGAGCAAGCCGAGGCGGAGCGGGTGACGCATGGGCGGAATCCACGGAAAGGAAGACCGGCGAAGACTACACCACACCCCTGTCTGCCGTGGTGGCGCAGCGATGGCGGAGCCTCCCCCGGACTGCGCGGGCTACGGAAAGCTGGCGGCATGCCGGCGGTCGCGCGCGCGACGTGACGTGACGCAAGGCGGACAGCGGACACGCTCTACTGGCGCCTTCGCTTGGTGTCGAGCGCTTCCGCCACTGGAATGACAGGCCCGCCCAACCTAGCTGCGCGATGGCGTCGTCCGCGTCGTGCCATCTGCCGGCAGCCCTCATCCGGCATGCGGCCGGCCTGTGGGCCGGCCATCACCCCGTTCCGTCATGCCATCCACCTCCGTTGCTGCTCCTCCGATCGCCCTTGGCGCAGCAACCCACCAGATCATCCAGGCTGACCCGCACGTGCCTGCGGACGTTCAGGTACGGCGGAATGACCGCGGCTGGCCGGGCGTCCGGTCGGTGTCCTCGGCGATCCGGCCGGCGGCCATCACCAAGGCGTCCCTGCCGTGCGCCGGCCGGATGCCGAGGACGTGTCCAGCATCGCGTGCCCTCGGATCGGACGCAGTCGGCGCAGGCCGCGGCGGTCGGTAGGAAAATTCTGCAACATTGCGCTTGCCCAATCCCGATCACCTCGCTATGATGCGCGTCCTCGCACCGGTCCTGCCGCGTTGCGCAGTGGCCGAGTAGCTCAGTTGGTAGAGCAGGGGATTGAAAATCCCCGTGTCGGCGGTTCGATTCCGTCCTCGGCCACCATTCTTTTAGGGCTTGCAGCAATGCAGGCCCTTTTCTTTTGCCGCGATGGTTTGCGGCATCTGCATGCCTTGGCGGTGTGTTGTGCTGCCTTGCTCGCCGTCGTCGAAGGTGGCGTACGGCGTCGTCATTCGGCGTCCGGGCCGATCTCCCGCGCTGTGCAGATTTCCGCATGCGCGAGGCTTGTTGCGACTGTCCTCTGCCCTGATCGGGTGTGAAGAAGGCGTGTCAACGTTCGTAGACAACTGCACCCAGTTCACGGTTTTTCGGGATCTTCCGCTCAATCAACGGCGCTGGCTGTCGTAATCATAGGCACGGGCAATCGGGGGAACCTGCCAATGATCAGCGGATTCGGACGGAGATGTGGCGGCGTGGCCCTGCTGTTGGCCATGGCCGGCAACGCCGTGGCAGCCCCTTCCGACCGGACCGAGCATGCGGGCGAGCAGGGCGGTCACGGTGCCGATGCGCCCTACATCGAGCAGGTCGGTTCCGAGTGCGTGATGGTCAATACCTACCTGCAGCGGCGCGACGGGGTGGTCGAGCGCGTGGTGCTGCGCGAGCCGGTGCAGTGCGCCAGCCATCCGGACCAGCACTCCATGGCCGATCTGAGCAACTGACCGCCGCGCCATGACGGCCGGCGCCTTGCGCCGCGCTTTACATCGCTGCGTCGCTCCTGCATAAGCTGCTGCTTCCCGTCCATCGGAACCTGCGCATGCGCCTTTCGCCGATCGCGCTGCTGTTGCTGGCGTGCCTGTTGTGCCTCGCACCGCCGCTGCGCGCCGCGCAGCCGGTGAGCTCGGTCGCCGCGTTCGATCTCGGCCGTTATGCCGGGCAGTGGCACGAGATCGCGCATCTGCCGGTCTCCTTCCAGAAGAAATGCGTCGGCGACGTCACCGCGGCCTATGTGCTGCGCGACGACGGTCAGGTCGGCGTGCGCAACGCCTGCCGCACCGCCAGCGGCGACATGCTGGCGGCCGACGGCGTGGCCCGGCGGGTCGAGGGCCATCCCGGGCGGCTGCAGGTGCGCTTCGCGCCGGATTGGCTGGCCTGGCTGCCGATGGTGTGGGCCGACTACTGGGTGATCGCGCTCGACCCGGATTATCAATGGGCGCTGATCGGCGAACCCGGACGCAAGTACCTGTGGGTGCTGTCGCGCTCGCCGCGCATGCAGCGCAGCGTGTTCGAGGGCATCAAGGCCAAGGCGGTGGCGATGGGGTACGACCTCGACCCGCTGCTGGTGGTCGCGCCGCTGGACTGAGTGGGCGCTGCCGGCGCGTCGTTGCGGGCGGATCGGTGCCGTATGGGCGACAGGCGCTGAAGACCGGGCCATCGCTTGGGCTTTGCCGCTCGCTGTACGCCAGCGTGGGCCAGTGACTTGCAGTTCGCTGTGGCCGGCTGCTTCCGCCGGCGGTGGCTGGCGCCCTGGAATATATGCCTTGGCGCCTGCTGTCTGGCAGCGCATCGTGCATGCCGGGGTGGCGCGTCGCTGGTCACCGTGTGTGATGGACGCTGCAACCGCTCGGCGTCAGCCGGGAAATGCCGTCAGGGCCGCGGCCAGCAGGTCTGCGCTGTCGCCGTCGCGCAGCGCCTGCAAGGCGTTGCGGCCATCGGCCAGGCGCACCTCCCGCAGCCATTGCGACAGCGTCGCCAGATCGCTGCCGCAGCCGTTCCAGGCCACGCAGATGGTGTCGCCGACATTGTGCAGGTCGGCGTGGTTCAGATGCTCCAGGGTGCCGTCATGCGCCAGCCAGGCGAGTGCGCGTTGCGCATCCTCCCGTGCGCCATAGGCGGCGCCGTCGATCAGCGACAGCAGGTCGCTGCTGTCGGCGCGCCGCCCGGCCCGGCGCCGTTCGGCGCGACGCATGCCCTGCAGGATCGCCTTGATCCTTTCTTCGTGAATGCTGTCGGTCATGGGCGGCGAGGCGATGCGGGTGGACGGGTCACTCTGCGCGCTCGGCGCGCAGTTGCAGTTCGCCGTCGGCCAGGCGTGCGCGCAGTCGATCGCCGGGGGCGACCTGAGCGGCCGAGCGCACCACGCTGCCGTCGTCGACGCGGGTCAGGATGCTGTAGCCGCGCGCCACGGTCGCCAGCGGGCTGACCGTCTCCAGTGCACGCGCCAGTGCGCGCAGGCGCTGCGCATCGGTCTGCAGTTGCCGAGCCATCGCCGCCTGCGGACGTCGGCCCAGCGCCAGCAGGCGCACCC
>NZ_AQOK01000315.1:0-1636 GCF_000364645.1 Xanthomonas sp. SHU 308
TGCAGCCGCCGGCGAACCCGCCGAGCCTGCCGCGACGGCGCAGGCAGACGCGGCCGATGCCGACGCTGCCGCCGACGCAGAAGCACGCGACACCGCAGCACCGCACACCCCCGCGACCGACGACGCCCACGCGCCGGCGGCCACGGATTCCACGACCGCCCCGACGGGCGAACCCGAAGCCGCGCCGGGAGAGCGCGCGGCGGATGCGAACGAAGCCGAAGACAACGCCGTCGCGACGACGACCGTGGCTGTTGACGATGCCGATTCCGAACCACAGGCCGACGCGCAACGCGCCGGCCGGAGCCAAGTAAATGAGTGACACCTCCCGCAAGCTGTCGTTGAACAAGCTCTCGCTCAAGCGCGACGCCGCTGCCGCCGAGCAGCCGAAACTGGAAGAACGCCTGCACAAGGTCCTGGCCCAGGCCGGACTGGGCTCGCGCCGGGCGCTGGAACAGCGCATCGCCGACGGCCTGGTCAAGGTCAACGGCGAGGTCGCGCAGACCGGCATGTCGATCCGCAGCGGCGACAAGATCGAGCTGGACGGCCGCAGCTTCGTCGCCAGCGCGCTGACCGAGCCCTCGCGCGTGCTGATCTACAACAAGCCCGAAGGCGAAGTGACCACGCGCGAAGATCCCGAAGGCCGCCCGACCATCTTCGAGGCGCTGCCGGCGCTGAAGGGCGCGCGCTGGATCGCGATCGGCCGCCTGGACATCAACACCACCGGCCTGCTGCTGCTCACCACCGACGGCGAGCTGGCCAACGCGATGATGCACCCCTCCTACGAGATCGAGCGCGAGTACGTGGTGCGCGTGCGCGCCCCGGAAGGCGAAGAGACCGTGCCCGACAGCATGATCGAGCGGCTCTCGCGCGGCGTGCTGCTGGAGGACGGCGGCGCCAAGTTCGACGAGATCGAACGCATCGGCGGCACCGACTCGCACGACTGGTTCCGGGTGGTGGTCAAGGAAGGCCGCAACCGCGAGGTGCGGCGCCTGTGGGAATCGCAGGGCTGCCAGGTCAGCCGGCTCAAGCGCACCCGCTACGGCAAGATCGCGCTGCCGCGCGAACTGCTGCGCGGGCATTCGATGGAACTGGCGCAGGACAAGGTCGAGGCGCTGCGCGCCGAGCTGAAGCTGGAGGAAGGCACCCCGTCGGCGCTGACCCTGCAGCCGGTGATCGGCCAGCGCAAGGCGGCCAAGGCCACCGTGCAGGTCGGCCGCGGCGGCAACGCCTACGTCAACGGCCACAACACCGCCGACGAAGGCCGCGAGCTGCGCCGCTTCGACACGTTCCGCGAGGACCGCGGCCGCGGCCGCGGCGGCAAGAAGCCGCACGGCGGCCTGACCGTGAGCGGCGAAATGGCCGCCAAGCAATCGCAGAAGCCGTTCAAGCAGCGCACGCCGAAGGGCCCCAAGCCGCTGCCGGACGGCAACCCCGCCGCGTTCCGCACCTGGTACGTGCCCGATGGCGTCAGCACCGGCCCGACCGGCCACCGCAATGCCGGTCCCGGCGGTCGTGGCCAGGGTCAGGGTCAGGGGCGTCCCTACGCCAAGCCGCGTCCGGCCGGTGCCGGCGCCGGTGCGGGCGCCGGCCAGGGCCGCGGTCCGGGCCAGCAGCGCAAGGCGCACCCCTACGGGCA